>JBMOHX010000681.1:0-1902 GCA_049317625.1 Phycisphaerales bacterium | reverse complement strand
CCCAGAGGTACACGGCGTTGCCGTGCTTGTCGCCGAGCATCTGGATCTCGACGTGGCGGGCGTGCTCGAGGTACTTCTCGATGAAGACCGCGCCGTTGCCGAAAGCCGCGAGGGCTTCCTGGCTCGCGATGCGGAGCATGCTGCGGAGGGTGGCCTCGTTGTGACAGACCTTCATCCCGCGCCCGCCGCCGCCGGCGCTCGCCTTGATGATCACGGGGTAGCCGATCTCGCGGGCGACCTTAACGGCTTCCTCTTCGTCCTCGATGGCGTTTTCGGAGCCGGGGAAGACGGGCACGCCGTTGGCGCGAGCCGTCTTCTTGCAGTCCACCTTGTCGCCGAGCATCTGCATGCTCTCGGGCGAGGGGCCGATGAACTCGATCTTGCAGTCGCGGCAGGCCTGGCTGAAGTCGGGCCGCTCGCTCAGGAACCCGTAGCCGGGGTGGATGGCGTCGACATCGGCGATCTCCGCCGCGGCGATGATGCGGGCGATGTTGAGGTAGCTCTCCTTCGCCGGGCCGGGGCCGATGCAGATGGCGCGGTCGGCGAGCTTGAGGTAGGGCGCGTCCTTGTCGGCGGAGCTGTACACGCACACCGTCTCGATGCCCATTTCCTGGCAGGCCCGCATGATGCGGAGGGCGATCTCTCCGCGGTTGGCGATCAGTACACGCTTGAACATTCGTCTCTCGCTCTCGATGGGTTGACCACCGGACGCGAGCCGCGCGGGGCGCGGCCGGGCGTCCATTGTTCCCGTTCACTTGGATCGGCGCCGCGCCCGCTCAGGCGGGGCGGATCGCGAACATCTTCTGACCGAACTCGACGGCCTGGCCGTTCTTCACCAGCACCTGCTCGACCACGCCAGACTTCTCAGCCTTGATCTCGTTGAACACCTTCATCGCCTCGATCAGGCACACCACCGTGTCGGGCGTGACGCTCTGTCCGATCTTCACGAACGATCCGGCGTCGGGATTCGGGGCGAGATAGCAGGTGCCCACCATCGGGCTCTCGATCGCGGCCTGGGGGCCCGCGGGGATCGGCGCGGCGGGGACCGGTGCCGGCGCAGCCATCGGGGCCGCCGCCACCTGCATCGGGCCAGAAACCACGGGGATCCCGCCCATGCCACGCTTCACGGTGATGACGTCGTCACCCTTGGAGAGGTTGACCTCCGTGAGGTCGTTCTCCTTCATGAGGACGATGAGTTCTTTCAGTTTCGCGATGTCGATCATGGCTTCGTTCCCACGCCGCGGGCGCGGCGGTGTCAGGCAGATGAAGCGCCGAGCGGGGGCAACCGGGTTGCCCGTCCCGCGCGCGCGAGTCGGCATGATACCGCCGCCACCCCTGAAGGGAAACCTGCCTCCGCGATCACCCGACTATTTTCCGATCGTCATGGCGGGTTACGCGCGAAGGTCGAGCGCGGTCCCGGGCACCACGCCGGGGCGCGACGCGTAGACCCTCGCGAGCGCGGGTGCCGCGAGCCCCGAGGCGCCGCCCCACACCGGGCGCTGTGCCGCGCCGGGAACGATCAGTTCACCGATCTGCTTCGCGCTCCGGATGACGCCGGAGAGTTGGACCGAGCCTCCGCTGATCAACAACTCGGGCGCAACGTCCGACTCCCGCGTCAACACCGCCTTGACCAGCTTTGGCAGACGCACCACGCCCGAGTGGTCCCGCCCCTCGTGCGGATCACCTGAGTTGGTGTCCCGCACCTGGGCCTTCATCCGCAGCACAGCCACGCGCAACGCAACGTCATCGGTTCTGCGGATGTCCATGCCGTTCAGAGTTCGAACGGCGTGCCGCGGGGTGTTCGTCCCAGAAACACCCGTCGAGAGCGGGTTGGCTCCCTGGGCCGCGGGCGCGAGTACCGGATGTTGCTCGGAGTGAGCACCACGCGCTGCCCGGAGGCAG
>JBMOHX010000680.1:0-1907 GCA_049317625.1 Phycisphaerales bacterium | reverse complement strand
CTTTGGAAGCCTGATCGCGGTCTTCCTGTCGGCCAGCGCGGTGATGGTGGATCTGAAGAAGTCGGCCTGAAGCGGAAAACGGAGACGAAGTTCATGTCCAGAACGCTGGGTTCCATCGCGGCCATCATCCTGCTCGGGGCGATCTTCCTGGGCATCAACATGCTCGCCGGCGCAGGCCTTCGATCCACGCGGATCGATCTGACCAAAGAGGGGCTCTACACCCTCACCAAGGGCGCAGGCAACATCGCAAAGTCCCCCAAGGAGCCCATCACCCTCACGCTCTACATCTCCGACGGCGTGATCCGCTCGCTGGCGAACCCGCAGATCCAGCTCCACGCCCGGCGCGTCCGCGAGATGCTCGAAGAGTTCCAGCGCCGCTCCGAGGGCAAGATCGTGCTGAAGCTCGTCGATCCCGAGCCCTTCTCCGAAGTTGAGGACAGGGCCGTCGAGGCCGGGCTCAGCGGCGTGCCCGCGGGCAATGGCGAGAAGATTTACCTGGGCCTGGTCGGAACCAATTCCATCGATGGACGCGAAGTGCTCCCCTTCTTCGACCCGCGCAGCGAGCGCCTGATGGAGTACGAGATCGCTCGGCTCATCCACACCCTTGCCGACCCGAAAAAGCCCGTCATCGGCATCATGACCGCGCTGCCCATGAAGGGCGGCTTCGCGATCGACCCGCGCACGCGTCAGCCCGCGCAGACCCCCGCGTGGGAGATCCGCCGCGAACTTGGGTCGCTCTTTGAACTCAAGGACATCGATGTGACGGCCAAGGAGATCCCGGCCGAGATCGAAGTCCTCTTCGTCGCTCACCCCAAAAGCCTCTCCGCCGAAACGCTCTTCGCCATCGGCCAGTTCGTCCTCAAGGGCGGCAAACTGATCGCCTTCATCGACCCGCGCTGCGAGATCGATGCACCCCCCGGCGGCGACCAGATGCAGCAGATGGTGGCCGACCGCTCCAGTTCTCTTTCGACGCTTCTCGATGCCTGGGGCGTGGAGATCACCAAGGATCGCGTGGTGGGGGACCGCTCGCTGGGCGTCGCCGTCAACGCTGGAGGCCGCGGCGGCGAGGCCGTCACGTTCCTCCCCTGGCTCGACGTCCGCGCCGCCCAGATGAGCGAAGACGACCCCGTCACCAGCCAGCTCTCACGCATCATCCTCGCCAGTGCCGGCGAGATCCGCGCCAAAGCCGACGCCGCAGCCGACCCCAGCAAGGAACCCGCCGCCGAACAGAAGCCCGCCGCGACGCCGCAAGGCCCCAAGGCCACCATCACGCCCCTGCTCAGCAGCACCGAGCAATCGGAGATGGTCGATGTTTCCAAGCTCAGCATCATGCCCGACCCCAAGGAGCTCCTGACCTCCTTCGTCGCCTCGGGGCAGAAGCGAGTTCTGGTCGCGCGTCTTTCGGGCAAGGTCGCAACCGCGTTCCCGAGCGGCCGCCCCGCAGCCGCACCCGCGGAAGATGGTAAGACCGACGCCGGTCCCCAGCCCCCGGGCGAAGGTCTCAAGGAATCCAGCGGATCGATCAATGTGGTGCTCTTCGCCGACGCCGACATCCTCTCCGACCGCTACTGGGTCGACTCGCGCGACATCGGGCTGGGCGTCCCGATCGTTCAGAAGATCTCCGACAACGGCGATCTGGTCATCAACGCCGTCGACAACCTCTGCGGCTCAACCGACCTCATCGCCATCCGCGCCCGCGGCGGCTACACCCGACCCTTCGAGCGGATCGTCGAGATCCAGCGAAACGCCGAGCAGAAGTACCTCGCCCAGCAGAAGGAACTCGAAGGCAAGCTCTCCCAGGCCGAGCAGCGCATCGCCGAGCTTCAGCAGAAGCGACCCGACGGTTCGTCCTCCATCTTCCTCAGCGATGAGCAGCAGAAAGAAATCGAAAAATTCCGTGCCGAAAT
>JBMOHX010000679.1:0-1910 GCA_049317625.1 Phycisphaerales bacterium | reverse complement strand
GAGAGCGTGATCGTGGGCTCTTCGCCCCGGTTGAGCCGCGTAAGCACCGCCTTCGGAATCGCGGCCCTGCTCGCGTACCCGCGCCTTGGTTTCGCGTCTGTCATGCCGCCAGCATACCGACACCGCCTCACACCGCGCGAAGGAACTTCCGCCGGATGATCTCGTCCAGCCCAAACCGACCCGACCCCAGCACCATCGCGAACCACGCGTTCACCATGAAGCACAGCGACGGGAGCTTCTGCCACAACTCCGAATCACCCTTCTGAAGGAACGCCGCGACCGCCATCGTGAACACGAGCAACGCCGCGACAACCCGCGTGCACAAACCCAGCGCGAGCATGAAGCTCCCAACGACCTCCGTCAGCACCGCCGCCCACGCGAACACGAACGGCACCGGGAACCCCAGCTTGCCCACGTCATCAATGAACCACTGCGGCACCGGGAACTTGCTGAGGCCGAAGAACAACGGCATGATCACGCCGAAGCAGAACCGGGGCAGCGCGATCATGAACTCCGCGCCCCAGCACTCGAGTTTCGCGCCGCCGAAGACCAGCTTGAGGACCGAGTTCATAAAGCGCTCCAGGAATGGAGATCGCTTTCGCTCAGCGGCCCGCTACGGATTCACTCGCTTCGACTAGGCCTTCTTGCCCACCTTCTTGCTGACCTTCTTCGCCGCGACCTTCTTCGCCGTCTTCTTCACCGTCTTCTTCCCCTCCGACGGCTTCGCCCTCGCCCCCAACGCCCCCTCGTACACCGCGATCCACTTCTTCGCGTCGATCCGCGTCAACTCCGCGGCAACCACATCGAGCGCCACATCCTCCAGCTTCTTGAACCGGATGCAGCTCTTCCCCATGTCTAACTTCTTGCCGGTCCCCTTCCACGCCTTCACAAACCGGTCCAACGCTGCCTGATCCATGTACAGGTGCATCAAGTACAGCGAGTACGCGTTCTTCTGGGCCGCGAGCCCCGCAAACGGCAGCGGCTGCTTCGGATCGCAGTGATACCCGGCCGGATACAGCGAGTGCGGCACGTTGTACCCGATCATCCCGTACTGCATCGTCTCCTGGAACCCCTCCCCCAGGTTCGCAAGCATTACCTTCCGAACCGCCGCGATCACCTCGCGCCGCTCCGCCGGGAGTTCCTTCAAATACGCTTCAACGGTGGTCGCTTTGCTTTGCATCGCCGCAGTGTACCCTGTACAAAGCACCCCGCAAGGAGCCCCGCCATGCCCCTCACGCTCATCGAGAAACTCGCCTCCCGCCACGCCGTAGGTCTCGCCCCGGGCGCTCCCGTCCGCTCCGGCGACTTCGTCACCATCCGCCCCAAACACATCATGACGCACGACAACACCGGCGCTGTGATGCCCAAGTTCCGCGAGATCTTCAAAGCCGCTGGCAAACCGCCCGCGATCAACGACCCCCGCCAGCCCGTCTTCGCCATCGACCACGACATCCAGAACACCACGCCCGACAACCTCGGCAAGTACCTCAAGATCGAACAGTTCGCCCGCGAGCACGGCGTCGACTTCTACCCCGCCGGCACCGGCATCAGCCACCAGGTCATGGTCGAACAGGGCTACGTCGTCCCCGGCTCGATGGTCGTGGGCAGCGACTCCCACTCCAACCTCTACGGTGCCCTCTGCTGCCTCGGCACGCCCGTCGTCCGCACCGACGCCGCGAGCCTCTGGGCCTCGGGCACCACATGGTGGCAAGTGCCGCCGGTCGCGCGAGTCACCCTCAACGGCCGCCTCCGCGACGGCGTCGTCGGCAAAGACATCATCATCGCGCTCTGCGGCATCTTCGCCCGCGACGAAGTCCTCAACCACGCCGTCGAGTTCGTCGGCCCCGGCGTCGCAACGCTCTCCATCGACCAGCGGATGAGCATCGCCAACATGTCCACCGAGTGGGGCG
>JBMOHX010000678.1:0-1914 GCA_049317625.1 Phycisphaerales bacterium | reverse complement strand
TCGACGTCAGTTCGACCGTCGACGTTGAGATCATCGCGTACGGGTAGGCCAGTCTCGGCGCGATAAATGAGTAGCGGTGCGAGCGGACCGGCATTGTTTGCTCGGGCGTACCAGTACACCCAAGCCCGCGTCGTTCCCAGAAAGTACTCCGGGTCGCGGCGCTGGCGGCTGGGTGACGTGTTGATCCGCCGAAGAAGACTCGTGTCGGTGGCGAGCCGAAAATCAGAAAGACTGGTTAGCCAGATCTCCGAGGGCACGGCCTGGAGCGGATCAGTGCCGTCGATGATTTGAAACGCCGAGTAAACCTTGCCGTTCCACTCAAAGGGCTCGAAGGATGTCGCCCATCGCGGATTGTTGAGCGCCGACATCGCAGGCGTGACGGTGATGTCCGCGAGAGTGGACGTGAGACTCGTCACCGGATCTTGCGCGTAGCACCGGGCCGTGGCCGTAGCGTTGATCCCACCGATCAGCGTGCGCCGTCCGAACGTCACGCTCGGGAAATCGTCTGTGTGGAAGCTGACTGTATCGCTGGCGGGATTGATCGCAACGGAGTTGGGAGACGGTGCGGAGACATCAAGCTGGCACATCTTCAGCGGCGCGCCCTGGAGTGCCGCAAACGTCAGCACCGGCAGCCCCGGAAACCATCGGTAAATCGTGACGGCGATATTCTCGAGCGTCGGCGGCATCGTGTAGCCGATCGGAGCGTCAACTCGCCGTTCTAAGCGTGTCGGGTCGGCAAGATCGAGGTAGTAGATACCCGGCGTGCTGTTGACGATTTGCTCGTAGACGACATACGACCCGGCACGATCTGGCAGCCTTGAAGCAAATGGATACTGCCGCGTCGTATTCGACCCACCCGCAGGAACCACAAACCGCTCGATCGTCGGTTCAATGGTCCATTGCCCCGCCGCGCTAAGCGTGCCCGGTCGCACCCGGACAATGTCGCCGTTGTCCGCGATCGCGATGATGTGCCAGCCCGTCGAGTCCTGGCCCCACTGCGGGTTGCCGCGCGGCGGAATGCCCGCGATGGCAAAGGGCGAACCGCTCAGCCCCAGCGGCTTGCCATTGGCGGGGATGAAGTTCCCCGTGCTCGGGTTCACGCCGCAGAGCCACGCGCGACTGGGTGTGCCCTGCTGCGTCCACACGCACCACTTCATGTCCGGCGAGAACTCAAGCCCGAGGCAACTCGCCGTTGGATCGCCGACGAGAACTTCACTGGGCGCGAACTGGGCGTACGCGGGCGCCGCGACCGAGCCCGCGATTGCGAGCAGAAGACGGCACGAGTACGTTCGAGCACCGGTCATGCAGGACTCCTGAGAATGAGGTACAGAAGACGAACGCTGGCCGGGCGTGGCTATTGCTTCAGCGGCGACCCAGATTTCGGGCGTGATCGGCACTTCCGCGTGCTGCAGCCTCTGCAGTAACACAGCCTCGGCCGCCGACCTGTCCGAGCAATCGCCGACGCGCCCGCCCTTGGTCAGAACGTTCAAATCCTCTCAGGAGTGAGCCCAGCTATGCATCGTGTTTGACCGCCGGAGGCGCAGAGATGAACTGCGACCACGACACCGTCAACTGCGGGCCACCAATGAAAAAGCCCTCCGATGTGCTCATCGGAGGGCTTTGCTCTGCAAAATCGGGGTGATAGGATTTGAACCTACGACCTTTTCGTCCCGAACGAAACGCGCTACCAAGCTGCGCTACACCCCGGCGATCTCTGACATGACTGTAGGCGCGGGCCAGACCCCTCGCTACACCTTTCCCAATCCCCGCCCAATCTGCTCAACGCCGGCCCATCGTCCGGGCCGCTGGGATTCGCGGCTTCCGCGTGTACACGTTGTCCGTGTCGTAGTCGATCCCGTCTTCCGTGTTCAGCCCGACGTACCCGTCCTCGCCCGCCGAGTAGAAGTACCCCGT
>JBMOHX010000677.1:0-1916 GCA_049317625.1 Phycisphaerales bacterium | reverse complement strand
GGTGCGGATTGATGATCGGGTGGGGCAGGGGGCGTGCGTTTTGGGGATGTTGGCGGTTTTGGGGGGGTGACAAAACGAAAAGCGAAAAACGAAAAGCGAAAATGCGGAGGGGCAAGAGGGGCGTGGCCGGGCGTCGATCGCGCTCTCGCCTACGCGTTTGAGGCAAGGCCGCCGCACTCGGGGCATATTGTGCCGCGGGGGAGGGACTTCAAGTCGTAGCCGCAGATGCCGCAGTTGCCGCGATGGCGTCGGATGAGTTGGCGTGTGACAGCGACGAGGACGAACGCGACGATCCACACCGCGAGCGAACATGCGAGTGGGATGGGGGCGATGCGGACTGGCAACCTTGATGCGAACTTCTGACCGAGTGACGCGGCGGGGAGGGTGGCCGCGCTGTCGCTTTCATGCCACCGTCCGTTCGTGAGGATCATGTGCTCTGTCTGACCCTCGATGATCAACCTGCGGAAGGTGGCTGCGGGCCACGGCCAACCGACGAGGATCTGATGTTCGAGACGCGAACCCCGGACAGTTCGATCTTCGGGCGAGAAGCCTGCGAGCCATGCGGGACACGCGGCAGTGGGCAGGGCGGAGAACTGCCCACGCCGAAAAACTGTGCGCTCGGATACCGGCGGGGGTGGTCCCAAATAGTTGATCATCATGTTTGGAGGGTTCACGCGGGTCGTCACGACGATCTCGCGGTAGAAAGGTGTGTGTCGCTCATCCCACGCGGCTCGGATGAGTTTGTCAGCCTTCCAGGCCGGCGGTCGGAACTCGATGACTGGCGGCGGGAACGCGACCGGCCAGAGCGTGGACAGCGCGCACGCCGCGGCGCCGAAAAGGGATGCTCGCCACAATCGCAACGAACGCGCGAAGGCGAGCGATCGCTGAAGGAAAGGAGGGTTTGCATCCGGTTCACCCATCGCGGTGGCCCTCTGCTGTCGCGCAACGGAACTGAATAGACGAATGGTACACGAGGCAACGCGTGTCGAAGCTGGCGATCGGGCAGGAGTTTGGAGCTGAGGGATCCGGCACCGTGCGAGGGAGCGCGAACATCTTCCGCAGGAGGCGAAGGCCGGGAGCTTGCGCTCCCGGTTCTCATGTCGCAGGAGACCGCTGCCACGCTCTTTCAGGCCAAAGGCCTGCTCGTGAGGAGCCGGGGCGTGGAGGAGGCTTGGCGACGACACCCCCGGATGCGAACAACGCAATACAGTTCTTATGTTGGCCCGCAGCCTGAAGGGCTGCACGTCACATGCTTCGTCGACCCCTTCAGGGTCGCGTTGGTGTGCTCGCGGTTTCCGGGGGTCGCGCTCGAAGACTCGCTTTGACCCCCGGCTGCTGACGACGCAGCCCTCCGGGCTGAAGAAGCCGAGCACGCGACGTCGTGCATCGTGCGTACATCACGGAGAGCGTTTGGAAAACCGCTCGGACCCAGGCACAGGAATGTGGCTGCCACTTTCGAAGGCGTCGGGGATACGACCCACTCTGGAGGGCGTGTCGCGCCGCACGATGTCGGCGACTTCCTCGATGGCGTCGGCGGCGAGGCCCGCGGCGTACTTGCCCTCGAACTTGGTGCACACGTCGATGAGGTCCGCCCGCTGGCGTTCCGCCGCGGCGGGATCACCGAGAAGGCGGAGGGCCTCGTCGGCGATCGGATCTGCACCGCCCCAGTGCGGGATGAACTCCGGGACGATGCGTCTGCCAGCGATGACGTTCGGGAGCGAGAAGAGCTTGGTGGAGAGCACCGCCCGCGCGGCGAGGAAGAAGAGTGGGTTGGCCTTGGTGTAAAACACGACCATCGGCTTGAGCTGCTTGGCGACCTGAAGGGTGACGGTGCCGCTCTTGACGAGGGCGATGGTGCACCAGCGGATGACCGCGTCAGTCTCTTGAACGACGATGGAAACGTCGGCTGGGAGACC
>JBMOHX010000676.1:0-1918 GCA_049317625.1 Phycisphaerales bacterium | reverse complement strand
GCGTAGGGCGTCCCCCGGCGATCGTCGGCTTTGCCGGGGTCTCCCCCGCAACCTCCTGTGGCTTTCCGGGTCTTCCCTTCTGGTCGATTTTCTGCCGTCGGCGACACTTCTCCTGTCATCGTCTGGCGTCGTCGCGGCATCTGGCTCGGGTTGAGCCTCCGCGGCTCCGGCAGGTCGTGTGACGTGGGAAAGGAGACCGCAGCATGAGAAGAACAGCACTGGGGTTGGCCGCGGCGTGCGGCTTGAGTGCGTTCGTCGCGATCACAGCGCCGGCGGGGGCCGATGTTGTGATCATCGGTTCGCTTGGCAACTTCGACGTGAACAACAACACGGGCGATGATTGCAACGAGTTCGAGATCGAACTCGAAGGACCCGAGATCGAGGACATCAACGGGTATTACCACAACGGCAACTACGGACCGCCGCGCCGGACCGAGCGCCTCACCGGCGTGGTCGGGGTGCGCGTGGTCTACGCGCAGCCGAGGCACGCGACCCACGCGAACATCATCGAACACTTCGGTGTGCGTTTCCGCGCGGGTGCGCCGCGTGTGACCGCGCAGCGATTCCGCTGGATCCCCGGCACGGTCCAGAACCCGATGGATCCGCCCCCGCCTCCTCCCCCGCCGCCCCCGCCCCCCCTGGTTCCGCCGCTGCTCTTCACGGAGATCGTGATGACGCCGACGGGCCCGATGTTCCGCGAGACCTGCACGAACGTCGACCCGCTCGGTCGGCCGATGTGGGTGATGCGGCGTGTGACCAGCGTGCCGCGTGAAGTCGCGCTCGAAGAGCTGATGCCCAACGATCCGCTGATCGAAGGGTCGGACCCGATCGACCTCGAGCCGGAGTTGCTGCTCGCGGGTGCACCGCTCGTCACCGAGGACGACGTTCCGCCGCAGGGCGAGCGTGCGAGCGAGGTGATCACCTACGACGTCTTCGAGAACCGATTCGTCTTGGGCGAGCACGCGCCGGGCCCGTTGCTCACCACCATGGTGACGGCGCAGATCATCTCCGGCAACATCTGTCCCGATCCGTTCCTCCCTCACATCACACTCCAGCCGGAGGCCACCAGCGGCATCCTCGACGGCTCGGCGGAGTTCTCCGTCGCCGCCACCGATCCCTCGGGCTCGACCGAGGGGATCGTCTACGAGTGGAGGCACAACGGCGTCGCGATCCCCGACTCGGACAGCGATGTGCTCGGCCTCGATCCGCTCACCGCCGCGGATGAGGGGTTCTACGAGTGCGCCGTGACTTCGATCTGCGGGACGACCTTCACGATGCCGGCGTATCTCACGGTGATCGACCCGTGCAGGATCACTTCCCAGCCGGTGAGCACCTTCGGGTGCGGCACATCGACCTCGACCTTCACGGTCGGGGCCGCGGCTCTGGGCACGCGTGCGTACATCTGGGAGTTCCACGATCCGAGCGAGCCCACCGGTTGGAACGACCTGAGCGACGGCGTGCGCAACCTGCCCTCGGGCCGCGTCCGTGTCACCGGCTCGCACACAGCCTCGCTGCGCGTCACGCCCATGGTGACCGGCGCATCGACCTTCGCCTTCCGCTGCCGCGTCGAGAGCAGTTGCGAAGACATGTTCTCCGAGTTCGCGCAGTTGTGGGTCTGCCCCGCTGATTACAACCGCGACGGCGGGGTTGACGGCGACGACGTGATCGAGTTCTTCGCGCGATGGGACAGCGGCTGCTGAGCCACTGAGTCCAAGCTCGGTTCGACACCCTCCACGCCCCGGGGCCCGCGCCCGGGGCGTTCTCGTTTCCCTGGGGGCTTGCTATCCTCCGCGGACCCATGCCCGACCCCGCGCTCAACTCCGCTCCGCCCAAAGAGCCCTCCCCGCTCCGGGAGCTCCTCCTCAACGCCGGGCCCACCGTCGCGGCGATGACGTCCTACACAGTCATGCAGTTTGTC
>JBMOHX010000675.1:0-1924 GCA_049317625.1 Phycisphaerales bacterium | reverse complement strand
GTCGACGGCGACGACGTGATCCTGTTCTTCGCCGCGTGGGACGCGGGCGGCATCGGCTACGCCGGCTGCGAGTAAACCTCTCCGATAGACCATTTGGCTTCGCGAACCCCCGCCCCTCGGCGGGGGTTTTTCGTTGCTGGTTTGGCGGGGCCGACGCTCGCGCGTCGCGTTCCTCAAAAAGGCCACGGGCCCCCGGTTCTCCCAAGGGCCCGTGTCGACGGCCAGGCGCAGCGCTAAGCCGAGTTCTGTTCCCGCGGCGGTTTGCTCATCGCACCTTCCGCGGACGACGACCATTTCTCTGGGCCCCGCGTCGCCGCGGAGCTCAAGCAGCCTACCCGCTCCCCTCGGCAGGACTGGCCGTGCCCGGCGTTCCGGGCGGGAGCATGCTTGGCCTTGCACGCGGTGGGGTTTACCGTGCCCCCGACGTCACCGTCGGAGCGGTGGGCTCTTACCCCACCTTTTCACCCTTACCCTTGCGGGCGGTTTGTTTTCTGTGGCACTTTCCCTCGCCCGCGACCGTTCGGGCGGGTGGGCGTTACCCACCACCGTGTCCACCGTGCTCGGACTTTCCTCAGGTTCAAAGAACCCGCGGCCGTCTTGCCGCGCCTTCTCTGCATCCTATGCCTCAACCCCCCAGGTCGTTCATCCGCCGAATCGTCTCCGGGCTCTCCACCTGCCCCGTCGCCGCACTCAGCAAGATCGCCTGCGCCGTCGCCAGCACCGCGCCCCACCGCACCGGCCCGTGCTCGATCGAACCCGGGTACAAGTGCCGCGAGAACTCGTCCGCCAGCAGCCTCGCACCGGTCACCGCCGAAGGCGGCCCGAACGTCGTCGACTCGTGCACCACGCCCCCACTCCCGATCCACTCCAGTCCCGCGGTCTCGAATCGAACCACGCCCCCCTCGCCCCGCAATGTGAGCTGCACATCATGCCGCGGCACGCGGTCGCACACCAGCACCGCGCCGATCTGCCCCGTCGCGGTCCGGATGGTCGCAGCGCAATCTCCCGACAACGACCGCAGCCGGTTCTCCGACCGCATGCTCCGCGCCGAGAGCGCGCCGGACACCGACGCCGCCTCGCCGATCAACCCCGCCATGCACTCGATCGCGCTGATCAACCGGGCCGCGAGCGAGCCTTCCTCGCGCGGGCCAGCGACCGAGAGCGACACCGAGTGCAGCGCGCCGAAATCGCGCAGGATCTCCTCGAGGTCGTGGAATCTCTTCGTGCGACGCAGCAACCCCAGAGGCCGCACCACGTTCACGATGCTCACCGGCGAATCACCGTTGAGCGCATGCCAGTCGCCCAGGTCAGCCACCACCGGCTCGAGCGAGAGCACCCGCACGCCCTTCGCGTGCGCCGCCTCGATCGCGCGAACATCTTCTGACACACCCGCCGAACCATCGCTCAGCGCCAGCAGCACGATCGCATCGCACGCCCCTTCCACCATCGCGGCACGCAGATCATCGCAGGGCTTACACCCTAGCGCTGCGGCGACCACCCCCGTCTGGCCAGTCTCCGGCGACCCCGCGCCGACCAGCGACAACCCCGCGAGTTCGCACGCGCGCTGCACAAGATTGGTCTGCCCCGCGTTGAGCCAGGCGATCACGCGGGGCGAGCTGTGGGACAGACTAAAGAGCATGCGTCACCGCCACCGCGTGATGTGCCAGTTCTTCTTGCCCCGGCGGATCGCGATCACCTCGCCGTGCAGCAGATCGCCGCTCGTCGCGCTCTCGCCCACGCCCACCTTCCGCCCGTTGAGCGTCACCGAGCCCTGCGTCAAGAAGTCCTTGGCTTCGCCGCGGCTCTTCGCGAGCTGCGTCGTCACCAGCAGGTCCAGCACCGGCACTCCCGCGCCCAGCAGGTTCTTGTCGTGCTCGCTCGAAGGCACCGCGGCGAAGATCTCATTCAACGTCGCGAGCGGCAG
>JBMOHX010000674.1:0-1930 GCA_049317625.1 Phycisphaerales bacterium | reverse complement strand
CCGACGAGCCGCACGCCCGCGAAGTCCAGGCCCTTGGCGATCATCTGCGTCCCCAGCAGTACGCGGGCATCACCCCGCCCGAAGCGTTCGAGCGCATCGAAGTAGTCCGTCGCGGTGCGCATGGTGTCCGAGTCCAGGCGGAGCAGCGTCGTGCCCTCCTCGATTCCATACGCCCCGAACTTCCGGCAGATCTCCTGCTCCACACGCTGCGTGCCGCCCCCGAATGGGTTCAGTTTCTTGCGGCACGTCGGACAGCAGAGGGGGACCAGGCTCTCGCTCAAGCAGTGGTGGCACCTGACCAGCTCGCCCACCGGGAAGTGCGAGCCCCTGTGCAGCACGAGGTTCGCGTCGCACTGATCGCACGAGACGATGAACCCGCACTTGGGGTCGGGGCACGCGATGTAGTGCGCAAACCCGCGCCGGTTCAGGAACAGGATCACTTGCCCGTTGTCGCGCAGCGTGCCGTCGATGGCCTTCTCGAGCGTTGGTCCCAACTGGTGCAATCGCCCGGGTTCGCCGTCCGGCATGCTCGCGCGCATCCGGCGCTCCTCGCGCAGATCGACGACCTCGACGTGCGGCAGCGAGCCGCCCCCGGCGCGGCTGGTGAGTTCCCACAACGAGTACCGCCCGTGCACCGCGTTCGACCAGCTCTCGAGCGACGGCGTCGCGGAGCCGAGCACCACCGGGATCCCCTCCAAGTGCCCGCGCTTCACCGCGACATCGCGCGCGCTGTACCTCGGCAACTGGTCCTGCTTGTAGCTGGGATCATGCTCCTCGTCGACCACGATCAGCCCCAGCGACGTGACCGGCGCAAAGACCGCGGACCGTGCGCCGACCACCACCCGGGCGCCGCCGCCGGCCGTTCGCGACCACTCCTTGTTCCGCTGCGCACCAGTCAGCCCAGAGTGCAGCACCGCCACACGCTCGGCCCCGAACCGCCCAACGAACCGCGCCGATGTCTGCGGCGTCAGCGAGATCTCCGGCACCAGCACGATCGCAGAGCCCCCAGCCTCCAGCACACGCTCGATCAGTCGGAGGTACACCTCCGTCTTGCCCGCGCCCGTCACGCCCCGCAGCACGTGCACGCGGAACCCATCCAGCGTCGCGCCCATGCCGTCGATCACACGCGCCTGTTCGGCCGTCGGCGTCGGTGCTGGCAGCGGTGCCGCGCCCGCCAGCCGAAGCGGCCCCGCGGTCAGCGTCCGCTCCTCGAAGCACTCGAGCAGCCCCGCCGATGCGAGATCGCGCACACCCCGCGGCGACTTGATCTCCATCGCCCCCAGCACCGCCTTCAGCGGCGCGGGAAACCGCGGCGCATCCGGCGAAGCAAGCCGCAGCCAGGTCGCTCGCGCCGCTCGTCCCAGCTTGCGCAGAGGTTCCTCGTCGGTCGAGAGCCGCAGCGCCCGGCCGAGATCGGAGTACCGCACGAACTCCACTACCCGCGTTCCCTCGGCCCGTTTCACCGCAGCGGGCATGAGCGCGGACATCACCATCCCCAGCGGGCAGACGTAGTAGGTCGCCATCCACCCCGCGAGCTTCACGAGCTCCTCCGGGATCCTTGCGCCCGTGAACGACGACACCGCCTTGACCCTTCCCGGCTTGAGGTCCCCCAGCAGCCCCGCGTCCCCAACCTCGATCACCACCCCCCCGGTCTGCTTCCCGCTCCGGCCCAGCGGCACCATCACGCGGTCGCCGACCTTCGGCTCGGGGCCCGAGTCCGGGCAGGCGTAGGTCAACCCATCGGGCCCCACCCCTCGGTCGATCCCACGCTCGACGACAACCCGCGCGTACCAGCGGGGCGGCGCGACCGAAGCGGAATCATCCTGCGGGAAGAGAGAGCTGTCGGACACCGCGCTACACTCGCCTTTCGATGCCAAACACAACTGCGGTCAACGACGGAAACCGCCGGCCCGGGCGACTCGCTCTGGCG
>JBMOHX010000673.1:0-1930 GCA_049317625.1 Phycisphaerales bacterium | reverse complement strand
CCGGCCTGGGCGCGGGCCGCCCAGCGGCGGCGACCGAGGAACTCGGCTCGTCCCTGGTCGAGCCGGGGACGTCGATCGGCGTCTACAAACTCCTGGAGCGCATCGGCGAGGGCGGGTTCGGGGTGGTGTACGCCGCGGAGCAGAGCGAGCCGATCAAGCGTCGAGTGGCGCTGAAGATCATCAAGGAAGGCATGGACTCGCGCCAGGTGGTGGCGAGGTTCGAGGCCGAGCGGCAGGCGCTGGCGATGATGGATCATCCCAACATCGCGAAGGTGCTGGACGCAGGGACGACGCGCGGCGGACGACCGTACTTCGTGATGGAACTGGTCCGCGGCATGCCCATTACCGCGTACTGCGAGGAGAACCGCCTCTCGCCGCGAGAACGAATCGAGCTGGTGATCCCGGTGTGCCAGGCGATCCAGCACGCGCACCAGAAGGGGATCATCCACCGCGACATCAAGCCCAGCAACGTGCTGGTGACGATCATGGACGGCAAGCCGGTGACGAAGGTGATCGACTTCGGGATCGCGAAGGCGATCGCGGGCGCGGGCACCCTGACGGACAAAACCGTCTACACGGCGTTCCGGCAGTTCATCGGAACCCCGGCGTACATGAGCCCCGAGCAGCTGCTGATGTCCGGCATCGACGTCGATACGAGGTCCGACGTGTACGCGCTGGGTGTGCTGTTGTACGAACTGCTCAGCGGTTCGCTGCCCTTTGACGCGGACTCGTTGCTGAAGGTCGGTCTCGAACGCATGCAGCAGGAGGTGCGGGAGCAGGACCCGCCCAAGCCGAGTACCCGTGTGATGACGATGGACGCGGGGAAGCGAACGAGCGTTGCCGCGGCCCGCAGGCTCCAGCCGGACAAACTCGGGGGCACGTTACGCGGCGAGGTCGACTGGATGGTGATGAAGGCCGTCGAGAAGGATCGCAACCGGCGGTACCAGTCGCCGACGGAGCTGGCCGATGATCTGGGGCGGTACCTGAGCGGCGAGGCGGTGAGGGCAAGCCCGCCCAGCAGCGCGTACCGAGCGAGGAAGTTCATGAGGCGCAACCGCGTGGCGGTGGCGCTCGCGGGAGTTGCGGTGGCGGGCCTCGTGGCGACAGCGGTGGGGACGAGCATTGGGCTGCGGCGCGAGGCCGCGGCACGCGTGGTCGCGGTGGAGAACGAGCGCACGGCCAAGGAAAACGAGGCACTCGCGAACGCCGAGAAGATCAAGGCCGAGAAGAGTGCTCGCGTCGCGGAGGCGGCGCTGCAGTTCTTCCCGGACGTCCTGAACGGCGCAGATCCAGCGACAAACCAAGGCCGCAAGGACGTCACCGTGGGTGAGATGCTGGACCGGGCCGTTGCCGCCGCCGACAAAGGAGTGGACGTGCAGGGCAGGCCGCTGGCGCCCGAAGTCGAGCGGGCGGTCCGGCTTTCGGTGGCCCGTGTTCTCTACGCGATCGGCCGCATGAGCGACGGGGTGAACCAGTCCACCAAGAGCCTCGTGATCTCCGAGCGGATCTACGGATCGGAATCGATGGAGACGGTGGAGGCGCTTGAATGGCAGGGCACGGGGTTCTGGCTTGTCGGTGGGCGCGGCGAGGAGCTCGAGGTGGTTTCGCGCCGGCAGATCACCATCCTCAAGGGCTTGGGGAAGCAGAACGACGTTCGGTACAGCTATGCGTTGAACGGCTTGTCACTGAGCTTGCACGGGCGCGGGTTGGTGAAGGAGGCCCTCGCGGTGGACATCGAGCGACTCGCAATTGCCGAGAAGCTCGACCCGCCGGATCCGCAGCAAGTCGCTGGGTCATTGCACGAAATCGCCCTGAACATGGGTGCCCTTGGGTTGGCCGGGGAGGCTCTCCCGTACATCACCCGATCCGTCGCGATGTACGAGTCGTTCGATGACGAGATCGCCGTCTCCCGCCCGCTGACAACGCTCGG
>JBMOHX010000672.1:0-1936 GCA_049317625.1 Phycisphaerales bacterium | reverse complement strand
GAATGGGCGCCGATGGCGTCGCACCATGGGAGCCGCCGCAATGTCGTGGGGTAGGAGCCGCGCAAAATTAAATTGTCCATTTCATGTGGCCTCCTCGCGAGGCTTGATGACGTAGTTCCAGTCGCCGAGAACCTCGCTCTTCACGAGGTTGAGCTCCTTCATCTCCTGCTTCGAAATCTTGATCCCAGTTCGGTAGATCTTCTGGTCGGCGGCAGCCTTGACCTTGAGGCCGGTGGAGGTCTTGGTGGCCGCGATCAACGAGACGACCGCTTCGAGCGTGCTCAGCGGCTTGCCGCGCCAGTTCAGCGTGATCTGGCTGAAGAGGCGGTGCTCGATCTTGTTCCACTTGCTCGTGCCGGGCGGCAGGTGGCTCACCTCGATCTCCAGCCCCGTGTCGTCCGCCAGCCGTTGCAGCTCGCGCTTCCACAGACGGTTGCGCGACCCGTTGCTGCCGCCCCCGTCGGCCGTGACGTACAAGCGCGTGGCCGCGGGGTAGCGCGCCTTCCCCATCCGCCGCCACCACTGCCGAATCGAACTCACGGCGAACTCGGCCGTGTCGTGGTCGATCCCGACGCTCACCCAGCCCTCGTTACGCGTCACGTCGTAAATCCCGTAGGGACTGACCTTGAACAACGCGTCGCTCACGAAGTCGTAGACGTTCACCGCCTCAGGGTGCCCCGCGGGCTGCCACTCCCGGCCCCCGTTCTTGAACTCCCCCACCAGCTCCTTCTTCTTGCAGTCGACCGAGACGACGGGCTGCTCGGCGGCCTGCATGGCCAACGTCCGCGTGCTGATGTGCTGGAACTGCGCGTCGCGGTCGGGGTGGTCGCCCCCTTCGAGCGTTTTGCGAGGGGCTTGGAGGCTGTAGCCCTGCGCCTTGAGCATCGTCCCGACGGTGTTGGGGCTGACTGCGAAGCCCTCCCCCTGCAACTCGGCGGCGAGCTTCTCCATGCTCTTGCTGGACCACCGCAGCGGGGACATTGGGTCGCCACGCGTCGCAGGCGACACCAGCCGGTCCAACGCGTCAGCGAGCTCAGGCTGATGCTCGGTTCGGCGCTTGCGCCCCGCGCCACTCCGACGGACACCTCCCGCCGCCATGCGTGCACGCTGGGCGGGGTCGTCCAGATCCCGCAGTCCGGTCCGCACTGTGCTGCGCGACAACCCCGTGGCCCGCGCCACCGACGAGATCCCACCGCGACCGAGTGCCCGTGCTTCCGCGGCGGCCCACAGCCGTACCTCCGCCTCGTTCATCGTCGGCGCGAGCGAGTGGTACTTGCCGCGGATCATGGCCTCAATTTCGGAGTTCATCGCTGGAGCTCTAAACGAACTTCGACGCCAATCAAATGGTTAAGTTAATTCTGCGCGGCTCCTAAGCTGCCGAACGTCCGCACTCTGAGCTGACCACGACGTTCGCAGTTCTGGAAGTGGTTGTAGATCAAAGGAGACGTCGAAGATGGAGACCTTTCGTGCTCGTTGGGCGATTGAAGTAGCGAGCGAGGTTATCGGTCGTCGAAAAACGACGAGCGCGATGAGCACGACCAGTGGCCAGGCCAGGGCTTTGACAACTTCGATGAAGTGAAACCAGTTCATATACGGTCCTTTGGTAACGTGGCCCACACCGACGTACTACCCGTCATTTGCTGCCACTCGAAGCCTATCGCTTGTCGCTCAACAACCATGGCCCACGTTCTGCTGTTTGAAACCCACGGTTCGCCACCCGTTGCGCTTCGGCCCAACGGCTCGCCGATGTGCCGTCGCAGGGGGCCGAGCGGGTATTCATGAGCCGGGAGGGGGCGGTCGGCACCATCGGCTTGTTGGGGACACACGGCACCATCGGGGAGGTCTGTGCCGCTTATCGTCGTTTGCTCCCTGGGGATATCCGCCATTGGCGTTAAGCCGGTGCCTCGGTCCGCCGTTGGAGTGGGGGCATGGACAC
>JBMOHX010000671.1:0-1938 GCA_049317625.1 Phycisphaerales bacterium | reverse complement strand
CGCGGGATTTTCGCGATGAACGAGCTGCCGGACCTGGACGACTCGGTGCAGGTGGGGCTGTTCAACATTCTGGAAGAGCGTGACGTGCAGATCCGCGGGCTGCCGGTGCGGTTTGACCTGGATCTGTGCGTGTTGTTCTCGGCGAATCCCTCGACGTACAACCGGTCGGGGAAGGTGATCCCGCAGTTGAAGGACCGGATCGGGTCGACGATTCAGACGCACTATCCGCGCGAGCGCGATCACGCGATCGAGATCACGGAGCAGGAGGCGTTGAAGGACATGCCGCTGGGGGGCGAGTACCCGGTGGTGGTGCCGCGGTACATGAAGGAGATCGTCGAGGAGATGGCGATTGTCGCGCGGAAGAGCAAGTACGTGGATCACGCGTCGGGGGTTTCGGCGCGGTTCTCGATCGCGAACTACCGGGTGATGGTGGCGTCGGCGCGGCGGCGTGGGATTGTGCTTGGGGAGAAGCCGGCGGTGCCTCGGATTAGTGATCTAGCCCACTTCCACGCGACCGCGGCGGGGAAGGTGGAGCTGGACCTGATGTCGAGCCATCAGCTGAGCGAGGCGCAGGCGCTGGACGCGATCTTTGCGGAGGCGATTCGCAACGTGTTCAAGGAATACGTGCAGGAGCACGGGCTGGCGGAGATCGGGGAGATCTTCGCGAAGGGAGTGAAGATCGAAGTGGGGGACATGCTCCCCAGCAAGCACTACGAGCGGCTGCTCACGCGGGTGCCGCCGGTGTGGGACAAGGCGTTTGAGGTGAACTCGTCGAGTGCGCCCGAGGTGCGGGCGAGCTGCGTGGAGTTTGTGCTCGCGGGGTTGTGGGCGAGCGACAAGGTGAGCCGCGCGGTGAGGCACGGGCGAGTGGAGTTTGAGACATGAAGCCGCGCCGCGGGAGCGAAGGGCTTGTGCACGCGTACCTGGGGTACGACGCGAAGGAGTTTCCGTCGCCGACGGCGCCGCCGCCGGACGTTGCGGGGGCGGCGTTCGAGTACGCGATGGAGTACGGGGATCTGGAGGGGTTTACCGAGGAGCAGCTCGCCGCGGCGATACGGATCGATGCTTCGCAGATCGAGGGTCTGGGGCCGAGTCTGCGGTCGCTGATCGCGATGCTGGAGGCCCGGAAGGCGCGGATTCTGGCGGAGTACGAGACGGAAGCGGCGCGCTGCACGGCGGCGAAGGCGTTCGCTGAGCAGGCGGCGACGATCACGGTGAAGAAGGAGCAGCGCGAGGATCTCGAACGGGCCGTGAAGCAGGAGCAGATGCGGACCCTCGAGGGGCTGTGGTATGCGCAGAAGAGCGAGCACTCGCCGGTGGCGCGCGGGATCCTGGCGCTCATGGAGCGGCTGGGGGAGAAGTTCAGCATCGAGCAGCTCGCGAGCAAGTACGCGTTTACCGGGCGGACTCCGATGACAGTGGAGGAAGCGCTCGCGGTGAAGGCGGAGCTCGAGGCGATCGACAAGCTGCTGGAGCAACTGCGCGAGGCGATGAAAACGTCTCAGCTGGCGATCATCGACATGGACCAGCTGGATGCGATGGCCCGGGACGAGAACCGCGAGGGTGAGCTGGAGCGGCTGAACGAGTTTCAGAAGAAGATTGAGGAGATGGTGCGCGCGGAAGCGGAGCGGCAGGGCGTGGAGCGGACACGTGAGGGGTTTCGGCTGTCGCCGAAGGCGTATTCGCTCGTGCGTGGCCGGTTGCTCGCGGCGGTGTTCAGCGATCTGAAGGCGGCGCGGTCGGGGCGGCACGAGGATCGGGTGGTGGGCGAGGGGGCGGTCGAGACGGCGAAGACCAAGGACTACGAGTTCGGCGATTCGCTCGCGAACATGGATGTCGCGGGGAGTTTCGTGAACGCGTTTGTTCGAAAGAGCGGGCGCGAGGCGGGAGAGGACGACGGGGGCGGCGTGTTCCCCGAGGCCCGCGACCTGTTGATCC
>JBMOHX010000670.1:0-1961 GCA_049317625.1 Phycisphaerales bacterium | reverse complement strand
GCAGGCGACACTGAAGTTCACGGTGTTTGTGTAGACGAAACCGCCGGGGTTGGGCTCGCAGCCGCAACCGCCGCCGATCTTGCAGCGGTATCCGGTGGCGATCGCCGGTCCGGGCCTGAGCACGGTCATGGTCGGTCGGTCGGTGTTGGCGAAGGTGCCGTCGTCGACGAGGTCGAACCAGGCTCCGGGTGCTGCCGGATCAGGAATGGCCGGGTTGCGTCGTTGCCAGCGGTAGGTGACGGGGATCGTGCAGTTAGGCGGAGGGACGACCTGTACGTTGAAACTCACCGAGGCGCCTTCCGAGGACGCCTGATCGGTCGGTTGGATCGTGATGCTCGGGCCGTCCGGGATGCCGTTGTCATTCGCATCGACGAACTCGCCAGAAAGGATCTGGCCCTTGTCGACGATGCCGTCGTTGTTGCAGTCGGCGGCCCATTCAGTACAAAGCCAAGCTGGCGTGCAACACGTCCCGGGCCCCCAGTCATCCAGCCAGAAATCACCGTAAGTCAGTGCCCAGTGTTGCAGGTTCCAAGAGTTCTCGGGATGTCCGGGAAGAAACGGCCACCAGTCGACCGGTTCTCCGGTGATCCAACGCCAGCCCCCCGCGGGTTCCGAGTAGTCACTCGCTGTGCGATCTTGGTACATGCCGACATAGCACATTCGTCCGGTCTGCCATGGGGCGGGGGCAAAAACCGACTGAAGAAAAGCTCGCTCCGACTCCGCAGTGATCGTGACCAAGTGCCCCCCGCGCCGCACACTTATCTCCTGCGCCTCATCCCATGTTTGCACATTTGTCGGCAACAACTCATACCAATGCCCGTTGCCGCCATCCTCCACCCGCCACTGCACGGGCTGGGCCATCACCCCGCCCGCCGCCATCGCCCCCATCAACGCCGCTGCACACGCTCGCTTCATGATGCTCTCCCATCAAGATTGCTGTTGCTCTGAGGGCAGGCCGCAACCGGCTGCACGTCGGCCGCGCCATCGTCCCACCAACCCTCTCCCCCGGTAAACGGAGCGGATGGATCGAGGCGGCCAGATTCCGCTTCGTTTACGGCGGTGTCGTTATCCCGTCCATGTCCCGACAGGCCAGCGAACGAGTCCCGCCGATCTGCGGGGGGCAGGTGCACGTCAGCTTCACTTCCCCCAGAAACCGCCAGGGAGGGATTCGGTGCGTGGTACCGGCTCGCCCGGCGTGCCCTTCGGCAAGGCACATTCTCGGGGCTTTCCGGGCGATTCACGATCGCTCCCGAGGCCTCCACGGGTCGGGGCACACCTGGGCGGGATCCCACGGAGGCCCACCCGAGTACACGCGTTCGCGCACACTGACAACCGACAACAAACCTAACACGAGGGTCCGTGGCTGGTGGTTGGCGTGCCCGGGTGGTGGTCTCGGGCTCGCCAACTCCCAGGTGGCCGCTCAGGGAAAAAGGGACGCGAGTCCGCGTCGTGAGTAAATGGCTCGACGGATAGCTGTGCGAGCACTTCTTGAAGCGCGCGCCTTCGCGGCGACATCTCAGAACCATGCCGAGACCGCAAAGCCCGGTCGGTAAAAACGGCTCAACCAAGGGACGCCCGAAGCGGGCTGGCGGGCGCGAATCGGCTTGATGCACCTTCTTCAGCCCCTTGCGGGCGCTCAGCGGGGAGCCCAGGCGCGGCCCGGCTGTGCGGGCGAGCCCTGGGTACACGGGTGCTGACGCGCGATGGGTGCGGCTCGAGCCGCGACGCCGACGCGATGCCAGAGCGGGTCACGCGCGAATCGGCTCCGCCGGGGGCTTGCCCCGCAGAGCCGGGTCGCGCCCACGGCTCAACCAAGGGACGCCCGAAGCGGGCTGGCGAAGAACTCGCGGGCCGAGCTCTTGCCCGTCCACGCCTCCGCCGCCGTGCATGCTTCGCCCGGCGCACGAAAACCCCTGCCGGGGCGGGGGCCATGACCCCGATGGGGTCCGATTCACTTGGTC
>JBMOHX010000669.1:0-1963 GCA_049317625.1 Phycisphaerales bacterium | reverse complement strand
CTCGATGCTGTGGCAGCCGTAGTGCCAGAGGTGCGGCATCATGTCGAGCAGCTCACCGTTGCCGAACGCGTCGATGGCGACAATGTCGCCGAGTTTCTCCTTGTCGAGCTTGCCGATCTCGGCGATGAAGCGCAGCGAGCTTGCCGAGTAACAGCGGGCGTTGTACTGCCGGGTCATCGCGAGCAGGCTGCGGGCCTGGTCGAGGGAGCAGGTGAGGGGCTTGTCGATGTAGGTCGGCATGCCGCGGGCGATGGGGCCGATCGAGAGCTCGAGGTGGCGGTGGCCGTTGATGTTCAGCACCATGACACCGTCGACGTTCTTGAGGAGTTCGTCGAGCGAGCCCACCTGCTGGGCTCCTTCCTTGATCGTGTCCTCGCGCCATTTCGCGACGTCTTTCGCAGACTGCTCAGCGCCGGCGGGGTGCTGCCACTCGTGGCGGCCCGGGTCCCAGAAGTGGGTGACGCGGCAGGAGGTCTTGCCTTCCTTGTTCAGCGCGTTGATGCGGTTGGTGAAGACGGGGGTGTGCGAGCTGTCGATTCCGATGGCGCCGATACGCATGACGTGGAACTCCGGAGGTGCGCGGGGCCGCCGCGCCGGGCGAGGTTAGGCGCCGGCATCGGCGTTCGTCGAGTCACAGGCGCTCGACGGTGCCATCGAGCGTGCTCCGGCGTTCGGCCTGGAGGATGCGGGTGACGTCTTCCGCATCGGCGAGAGTCGCGCGGAGCGGCGAACGCCACCCTTTGGCGTTGATCGCACGGACGAAATGGTCGACCTCGGCCTCGTAACCGCTGGGGCCGTCGGTGGAAATCGTTTCGGACCCGCCGTTGCGGTAGAGCAGCAGTTGAGGGGTGCGGCCCAGGTCGAACTCGGCTGTGGCCTGCTCGAAGGCGACGCTGTACCGCATGCGGAAGCCGAAACCGGGCGCGTGGTCCTGGCCACCCTCGGCGACGACATGGGCCGGGCCGTTCACGAACGTGTACTGGGTCGTGACGTGCGTCACACCTCCGGTGCTGCGGACGGCCTGCGGGGCACCGAAGCACCAGTAGATGAAGTCGGCGTCGTGGATGTGCAGGTCGAACAGTGCGCCGCCGCTACGCTCGGGGTCGCTGTAGAACGAGGGGTTCCAGTCGGGCGCGGAGCCGAGCCGCTGGAAGGTTGCGCTGCGCACCTTCCCGTACTTCCCGGACTGAACGGCATCGCGCAGCCAGGCCCACCCCGGCCAGAATCGCATGCACATCGCGGGCATGCAGAGCTGGCCGGAGCGTTCCGCGGCGTCGCGGACCGTGCGTACGTCCTCCGGATTGAGCGCCACGGGTTTCTCGACGAGCACGTGCTTCCCCGCCTCCAGGGCCGCGACCGCGAGCGCGACGTGGGTGTCGGTGGGGGTACAGATGCTCAGCGCGTCGATCTCGGGGTCTTTGACCAGCTCCTGGATCTCGCTCGTGCACCGAACGCCCTCGAGGTCGATCGTCTGTCCGGTTGCGAGATTGCCGCCCCGCGCCGACGCGACACGGTCGATGTTCACGTCGCACGCGGCCACGACGCGCACGTCGAGCCCCGCGGCGGCTGCCGCGCGGTACGCCGCGAGATGCGTGCGTCCCATGAACCCGAGCCCGATGATGCCGACGCGGACGGTCATGCGAGGTCTCCTGGCGGATCAGCCGACGAAGCGGGAGGCGAGGGCGAGGGCGGTTCGGATGTCTTCGATCCGCTGCTCCCCGGCCTCGCGCTCGATGCACAGGTCGCCCGCGTACCCGGCGGCGCGGAGCGTCGCGAAAAAGGAGCTCCAATCCACCGCGCCGGCGCCGAGGGGTACCTCTGCGCCCCACTGGCCGGGCGTGGCGCTCGGGGTCGCATCCTTGAGGTGGACCTGCATCACGTGGGGCATGAGCGCGCGGAGAGATTCCACCGGATCACCCATGCCGTAGAGGATCATGTTCGCGGGGTCGAAGTTCACGCCGAC
>JBMOHX010000668.1:0-1963 GCA_049317625.1 Phycisphaerales bacterium | reverse complement strand
AGACGCTGAATCTGGAAGGCTCCAACGACGGCGTGAACTACACGACACTCCTGACCACCGCGATGGTCGAGAACACCCTGAACTTCCAAGACCAGAGCTTTAGCTTCGCGAATACCGCGGCCTACACGCGGTACCGATTGACCCTCGGCGCGCCTTTCGGCGGCGGCGACTTGCAGCTCGGCGAGATCTCGCTCCTTGGCTCCGTGGGCGCGACCACCAACGACGATTGCTCGAACCCCACCCCCGTGACGGTCGGCATCAACGGTGGCTCGAACGTCAACGCGACCGCCGGGTCCCAGTCCACCTCCTGCGACCAGGGCGCGGCCCGCGACGTGTGGTTCACCTTCACCTCGCCCACCCGTGGCCCCATCTCCATCTCGACATGCGGCTCGGTGCTCGACACCGTGCTCGCGGTCTACAACTCCTGCGGTTCCGCGGCCATCACCTGCGCGAACAACACCTGTGGTGCCGGCTCGATCGTCCAGTTCAACGCGACCCAGGGCGCGACCTACCTCATCCGAGTCGCCGGAACCAACGGCACGACCGGCTCGTTCTCGCTCGTCATCGACGACGCCGTCGTTCCCCACACCGACTACACCATCGCCCTGCCCTACAACTTCAACGGCATGGTCCAGGCCGGTGAGGGCGGCGACCCTGACATCATCGACGGGTACCGCTCCATCTCCGACCGCGGTCTCCGCCTCAATGGCCTCCCGGGCTCCATCGAGGTCGGCCTGCTCGGTACCACCGGCATCCCGTACGCCGTCGAGACCCGAGCGGGCGTGCTTGACATCGTCCACCTCGGCGACCGCAACCGCGTCGACAACGGCGGCTGGGCCTTCGATCTCGAACCCGCCGACGGCGACAACATCGGCGTCCAGCCCTCGTGGCTCACCGATACCGCCCAAGACGGTCCTCACACCGCGAGCATGACGTCTGCCGGCGTCCGCCGCATGGGCGACGCGACGCAGATCGGCGTCCTCTACCACGTCAGCAACGGCGGCGGCTTCTTCGACATGACCCTCAACTTCACCGACGGCACCAGCGCCACCGTGTCCCTTGAAGGCCCGGACTGGTTCGGCGACCAGAACGTTCCGCAGCCCTCCCCGGGCGTCGCCTCCCAGCGCCAGCTCGGCATCTACACCGGCGCTGACGCGGTCGACTTCGGCGGCAACGGCGTTCCGCTGAACGTCGTCGAAGCCGTCGTCAGCACCCAGAGCCTCGCCGACGCCGGCCTCGGCAACGTCTCCGGCCGCCGCCTCGCGTCGATCGCCTTCGGAAACCGCTCCTCGTTCGTCGCCGGCTACGCGATCTTCGCGGCCAGCATCCGCGACCCCGGCTGCCCCGCCGACATGGATGGTTCCGGCGGCGTCGATAGCGACGACGTGATCGTCTTCTTCGGCCTGTGGGACGTCGGCAACGTCGCCGCGGACTTCACGGGCGAAGGCGGCGTCGACAGCGACGACGTGATCGAGTTCTTCGGCCGCTGGGACTCCGGCTGCTGATCTCGTTCGGTTCTGAAATCAGAAGGCCCCGGGACGCGCGTTCCGGGGCGTTTTATTTTGTGTCGCTCCGATGCGGCGACGCCGATCACGTGAGGCGGTCGTCGCTACTTCCCGACCAACACGTACCACCCCATCCGCCCCGCGATCGCGCACGCCGCCAGCAGGAACGCCCACCTCACGAACTTCGAGCCCTGCTTGATCGCGACCGAACTCCCCACCCACGCCCCCGCGGCGTTCGCGATCCCCATCGGGATCGCCACCGGCCACACCACCATCCCCCCGATGATGAACGTCGCCAGCGACCCCACGTTGCTCCCGAAGTTCATCGCCTTCGCGTTCCCCGTCCCGATCACGAAGTCGAACTTCAGAAACCGCACCATCACGAACACGAGAAAGCTCCCCGTGCCCGGCCCGAAGAAGCCGTCGTAAAAACCAAGCACCAGCCCCGCGAGTACCGT
>JBMOHX010000667.1:0-1970 GCA_049317625.1 Phycisphaerales bacterium | reverse complement strand
GCATCGCCCGGCCGCGGGCACTACGCGGAGAGCCGCGAAGGGGCCCGACTCATCGCCGAATGCCGTGCACGGATCAACACGCTCATCGGCGGCGAGTCCCCCGCGCACGTGGTGTTCACCCTCAACACCAGCGACGCGCTCAACCTGGCGATCAAGGGCGCGGTGCGCCGCCGGAGGCTTGATGCCCCCGGGCGTCCGATTCACCTGGTCTCCACCGACATGGATCACAACTCGGTGCTCCGGCCGTACGCCGCCCTCGCGGAAGAGCCCGAAGTCTCCGTCACCTTCGTGGGCGCGGACCCCGGCACGGGTATGGTGCGCGCCGAAGACGTTGCCGCGGCGATCACGCCCGACACCCTTCTGGTCAGCGTTGTCCACGTGAGCAACGTGTCGGGCGCGATCCAGCCAATCGTCGAGATCGGACGGCTCTGCCGGGCCAAAGGCGTGCTGTACCTCATCGACGCCGCGCAGTCTCTGGGCCACGTGCCGTTCGATGCCCGGAGTTCGTTCGCGGATCTGGTCGCCTTCCCTGGGCACAAAGGGCTCATGGGGCCGCAGGGCACGGGCGGTCTGTACATCCGCCCGGGTGTCGAGGGCCTCATCGCGACGACCCGCGAGGGCGGCACCGGCCACCTCTCCGAGCTCGAGGTGCAGCCCGACGAGATGCCGCAGAAGTTCGAGGCGGGCTCGCACAACACAATCGGGATCGTGGGACTCTCTGAGGGCGTACGCTGGCTAAACGAGCGCGGCCAAGATGTCTGCCGCCGTCACGAGCTGGAACTCATCGGCGTGATGCTCGACGAGTTGCGCGCGGGCGGGGCACGCACGCTCGAATCCCCTGAGGGCTCTGGGCCGCTCGCTGGCCTCACGCTGCTCGGCCCCGCCGATCCCTCGCAGCGTTGCGGAACGTTCAGCTTCACGCACGACACGCTCTCGCCGGGAGAGATCGTGCTCGCGCTCGAGGAAGGCTTCGGCGTGCTCGCGCGGGCCGGAATCCACTGCGCCCCCAGAGCCCACGGGACGTTGGGCTCACTGCGCTCCGGCGGCGCGGCACGGATGTCGGTGGGCCCCTTCGTCACCCCGGATGACGTGCGAACCGCGGCGAGAGCGCTGCGTGAGATCTGCGCATCAGTGACACCCGCGTAGCCTTTGGCTCACTGCTTGGGCGTGACCTCGACCCAGCTCGTTTCCATGTGCCGCACGATCGCGCCGGTCGTCTGGTAGATGACCTGCTCGGCAACGTTCGTGCAATGGTCCGCCATCACCTCGCAGAGATTGGCGAGCTCGTGCAAGCGGAACGCGAACTCGACGGTGGTCTGCCCGCGGGCGATCCGCTCCTCGGCGTCGCGGAGGATCGCGCTCTTGAACGCGGTGACAGCGTGCTGGCTCTGGAGTACGACTTTCGCGAGGCGAGGGTCGTTCCGCTCGATCGCGGAGCTCGCGTCGCGCAGGATCCCCACCACGCTGTTGGCCATGACGCGGAAGGTGTCAGGGAACTCGCCCGGCACGGCCCGGATGTCCGCGACCATCTCCGCCACATCGACCCCGCCGTCGGCGATGCGCTCGAGCTCGTTGTTCACCTTGACGATCGTGAGCAGCAGCCGAACCTGCGAGGCCTCGAGTTCGGAGCCGGCGCGGGCCACGTCGCTGAGCACCTGCACGCTCGCACGCTCGATCTCGACGTCCGCGGTGTCGATCGCGTCGTCCAGCCGGATCACCGCCCTCGCCTGCTCGACATCGCGGGCGAAGAGCGCCTCGAAGGCACCTTCGAGCATCGCCTGCACGCGACGCCCTTGGGCCACGATCTCGCCCCGGAGTGCCGTCACGCGTGTCATGTAGTCTTGAGCGCTGCTGGACATGTGCTCCCCGTTACGCAACCCCGTTCATGGTAGGACCCCCGGCGGCGCGGCGCGTCGCCGGTTCGGCCCGCCTCGGCGACGATCGGGCGTGCGGTCGGCGGTCGGCGCACG
>JBMOHX010000666.1:0-1973 GCA_049317625.1 Phycisphaerales bacterium | reverse complement strand
GGGCGTGCACGATGCCGTTCATCGTCGGCGCGGGTGACACCTCCAACTCCAAGGGCGAGGTCCTGACGCAGCCCGCGTATGTGGAAGCCGCGTCCGTCACCTTCAATGGCTCGTCGCTGACGAACGTCTCCAAGATCTCCGTTGCCGTCGGCCAAGTCGGTGGGGCCGCCTTCACCGGGGACCTGACGGCATCTTCTGCCGGGTTCGTCAAGCCCGACGGCTCGGTCGTCTCCGGTGAACTTCGGGTCGAGCGCGGCACCATCACGCACGCCGACGACACACAGACGAAGGTCCTCTCGACCTTCAACCGCGCCCAGCTCCTCAACAGTTGGGCCCTCTGGCCCGGTGTCGCGATGCTCGTGTGCGCGAGCATGGTCTCCCTGTTCGCGAAGCCGAAGATGCTGATCTCCGCGTTCTCTGGCCTCTTCAAGAAGGGCCCGCGCAAGGAAGACTGCCTCGCGCACATCGAGCTCCCGCTCTGGGTCTCCTTCGTCGGCATACCGATCGTCGGCGCGATTGGTGTCTACATGGCCCACGAGTGGTTCGAGGTCCGCTGGATCTGGGGCGCGCTCGCGATCCCCCTCATCGCGGTCCTGACCCTTATCGCGGCGAACGCGACCGCGCTGACCAGCATCACGCCGACCGGATCGCTCAGCAAGATCACGCAGTTCACCTTCGGCTTCCTCGACCGCAAGTTCCCGGGCGCGGACGGCGTCGCCAACCCCGGCGTGAACCTCATGACCGCGTGTATGACGACCGAGGTCGCGAGCAACGCGGCCAACCTCCTCATGGACATCAAACCCGGCTACATGCTCGGGGCGAAGCCCCGGCAGCAGGTCATCGGCCACATGATCGGCATCGTGTCGGGCGCGCTCGCGAGCACCCCGCTTTTCTATATCCTCTTCCTCGCCGGCCACAAGGACAACGCGTTCACCGCCGCCGATCCCGAGCTCGCCGACAAGACGGTCGAAGAGATCCTCCTCGCCGACCCCGACAAGTTCAGCTTCACCGGCGCTGTGCAGTGGAAGGGGATCAGCGACCTGATCACCGGAGGGCTCTCCAAACTCCCGCAGTCGGCGATCACCGCGATGATCATCGCCGCGGTCGCGGGCGTGGTTTTCGAGATCTGGCGGACGCTCGCGAAGGGCAAGTTCCCGATCTCGCCGCTGGCTCTGGGCCTAGGAATCGTTTTGCCCCCGGACTCGACGATCTGGATGTTCATGGGGAGCCTCTTCTTCTGGATCATGCACAAGCTCTACGAGAAGCGCACGGCTTCGATGGGCCACAAGGTCTGGATCGAGACGCACGAGCCGATCTGCGCGGGCCTCATCGCGGGCGCGGCGCTCGTGGGCATCGGCGACATCCTCACGAAGGTGTTCATCCTCGCCTAGTCCATGAACCTCACCCTCTACACCGGCCCGCTCTGCCGCTTCTACGCGGCGGAGACGCCCGAGAGCGCCCCGGAGATCCTCCCCGCCATTCTGGGGTGGCGACGACTCATCACCCCCCACTTCCGGTCCGCGGGCGTGCCCGCGGTTGATTGGAACGAATCCCCCGAGGCACCGAGTTCCCGCACGCCCCTCGGCCACGCGCCCTATTGGTCTCTGCGGCTGGTCGCGGCCTACGCGGAGTGCGCTCCCGGCGCCGTGCCGAGCGCTGTCCCACACGACCTGGGCGCGGATCCCGCGCTGCAAGCCCTCCGGGAACGCTTTCTGCGGTCCCAGTTCCCCCACCTCCACGCCTGCGACCTCTGGCTCCCGGTGCGCTGCGCGGATCCGGTCGTCGTTCAGACCCCGGGGGAGCAGAGCAAGCCGATCGGCTCGGCGGCCCTGCTCCGCGCGGAACTCGAGCAGTGCCGGGCCCGTGTCCTGGGGGCACCGACGCGTGCGGACCTCGAGCGGATCGCCGCGTCAGACGAGGGCACTCCGCTGTTCCGCGACGCCGCGAGGGCACTGTGCCTTTGGCTCCCGGTC
>JBMOHX010000665.1:0-1974 GCA_049317625.1 Phycisphaerales bacterium | reverse complement strand
TCTCCGACACGTTCATCATGCTCAAGGACAAGAGCCAGTGGCGGAGCGAGGCGGAACTTGATGCGTTGATCGCCGCGAAGACGGAGGAGGCAGAGAAGGGGGGCGGCCACGAGGGGCACGATCACGGCCACGCCGAGGAGGGTGGGCACGCGCACGGTCCGCCGCCCACGGGCCACAAGGGCAAGCTTCTGAAGCTCATCGAGCTCACGCTAGGGACCGTGCCGGGCAACAACTACGAGTTCACGCAGCCGATCCAGCTGCGTTTCAACGAGCTGATCTCGGGCGTGCGCGGCGATGTTGCGGTGAAGGTTTACGGGGACGACTTCGCCTCGATGCAGAAGACCGCGGCGGGTGTCCTCGCGGTACTTCAGTCGGTTTCGGGCGTGGCAGACGCCAAAGTCGAGCAGACCGAGGGGCTGCCGGTGATGACGGTGGAGCCGGACCGCGCGGCGCTCGCTCGGTATGGGCTGAACGTCTCGGATGTGCAGGAGGTTGTCGCGGTGGCGATGGGCGGCCGCGAGGCTGGGCTCGTGTTCGAGGGGGATCGGCGGTTCGACCTCGTCGTGCGGTTGCCCGACGATCTGCGCGGGAAGATCGACGTCCTGGAGCGGCTGCCGATCCCGTTGCCCCGGGGAGAGGAGCGAGGGGAAGAGGACAATCACGCGTCGACCATCGACGGCGGGACGGGGCTCTTGAGCGGACAGCACGAGATGGGCTTTGTGCCGCTCGGTGTTGTGGCGAGAGTCGAGATTGCCGAGGGCACCAACCAGGTGAGCCGCGAGAACGGCAAGCGGCGGATTGTTGTGCAGTGCAACGTAAGAGAGAGGGACCTTGGGTCGTTCGTGAACGAGGCGCAGGCCAAGATGGCTGGGGTCACGCTGCCCGCGGGTCAGTGGCTGGTGTGGGGTGGGCAGTACGAGAATCTGGTCGCGGCGAAGGAGAGGCTCACGGTTGTAGTGCCGATCTGCTTCCTGCTGATTCTGCTGCTGCTGTTCGCGACCTTCAAGAGCTTCAAGTACTCGCTGCTGGTGTTCGCGGCGGTTCCGCTGGGGCTCACGGGCGGGGTGGTCGCGCTGTGGGCGCGGGGAATGCCGTTCTCGATCTCGGCGGCGGTGGGCTTTATCGCGCTCTCGGGGGTGGCGGTGCTGAACGGGCTCGTCATGATCATCTTCATCAATCAGTTGCGAGAAAAGGGCGAGAAGCTCGAAGCCGCGATCATCCAAGGGTCGATCACACGTCTGCGACCGGTCCTGATGACCGCGCTCGTGGCGTCGTTGGGGTTCGTGCCGATGGCGATCGCGACGGGCACCGGCTCCGAGGTGCAGCGGCCGCTGGCGACGGTCGTCATCGGCGGGCTGATCTCGAGCACGCTGCTGACGCTCGTGGTGCTTCCGGCGATTTACAGGATCATCACCGGGCGGGATGGTTCGGGGCCGGAGCCAGCGGCGCAGCCGTGGGAGTCTCCCGATCCGGTGCCGGCGGTTTCGGTCCCGCTGGCGGGTGCGTCGGAGGTTGGTTCGTCATCCACGGGCTCTGTGTGAGCCCGGTTTCAAAGGAGTGTTCTTATGGCAGCTTCAGGTTCGAAGAGCGTTGTGTCTGGTGTGGTTGCCGGTGTGGTCGTCACCGCGTTCGCGGGGATGCTGATGGGCCAGGGCGCGAATCAGCCCGTGAAGAGCGAGGCGCAGTACTTTGTGACCGCCGACGGCGAGGGGGCGCACCTCTGGGTTCGCGAGGGCGCGACCCTGCGCGTGGTGGCCCATGGGGCGTGCAAGGAGTGCGAGGCGAAGGGACATGAGGGCCATGACCACAAGGAAGGCGACGGGCACGACCACAGCAAGGATGCGCCCAAGAAGTAGAGGCGTGGCGCGGGGCGCGCGTGCCGGGGCGATGGCATTGTCTTGAACCCCGGCAGACGTGCTTCGGGAAGGATCACGCCATCGCGGCGGGGAAGGGGTGACATGTTGGCGCGAGCAC
>JBMOHX010000664.1:0-1979 GCA_049317625.1 Phycisphaerales bacterium | reverse complement strand
TCTTCCGATCTGCGGGGCGTGATCACGATCGGGGTGGATGCGCCGAGTGTGGATCTGTTCTCGTCGAAGGATCTCGAAGCCCACAACGCGATCCTACGCCACGACATCTCGATCCTCGAGGGGCTGGATCTCTCGAAGGTTGAGCCGGGCGAGTACGAGCTGATCGCGTTGCCGCTGAAACTGATTGGGTTTGATGGGAGCCCGGTGCGGGCGGTGTTGAGGGAGTACCTGTCAGGTGCCACTGAAACCGCTTCAGTTTCAGTGCGATGAGCGGGAGTCTCGCGTTGCCGCGGCGACCTTGGCACAATCAGTTCCCACGACAACCCGCGGCGGGTTGTCGTTGCACCGGTTGTGTTCTCGCGCCGCGCCTCAGTCGGCACCATTCCATGTTCCGAAAAGCGATCCTGGAAGCGGGTCGCAGAGCACCTTCGGCTCCGGAAGCACCGGACGGCGCTCCCACCACGCGGCGCTCGACCACTTCCAGTCCGCGGGTGCTGGACAAAGACCCCTTCGCACCGGGTTATGGTGGATGTACCTCACGTTCTTCCGCAGTTCGCCCGCGTGACGCACGTTGCGGTCATAGCCTCCGCCGTACATCCAGAATCGCGGCACGCCATCGTGCTCAAGCCGCTTCAGGATCGGGGCGTTCAACGCCCTCCATCGTTCAAGCACAGCGAGAGACACCGCTTGCTTGATCGCCTTGAGCGCCGGGACAAGCCGAACATCCGCGGCTGGCCTCATCAACAGATGCACGTGTTCGGGCATGATCACCCATGCGAACAACTCGAAGCGATGGCGACGCTTCGCGGCTACGAGCGAGGTGCAGAAGCAATCCGCGATCTTGGGGTGACGCAGTAACGGAAGCCGCTTCTCACAGGAGAACGTAACGAAGCGGATTCCCTCCGGGATCTCGAACCGCCTCATGGTCTTTCGGTACTGATGCTCTTGCCACATGCAGGCAGAATAAAAAGCGAATACTATGCTTTCAAGTACCGATCATCGAGAACCGCAGATTTCCTGGAGGCAGAGTCTCGCGTCGCCGCGGCGACCTGGGCACAATCAGTTCCCACGACAACCCGAAGCCGGGTTGTCGTGGCACCGGTCGTCTTCAGGTGCCACTGAAACCGCTTCGGTTTCAGTGCGATGAGCCAGAGTCCCACGTCGCCGCGGTGACCTGCGCCCAATCAGTTCCCACGACAACCCGCGGCGGGTTGTCGTGGCACCGGTCGCGTTCAGGTGCCACTGAAACCGCTTCGGTTTCAGTGCGATGAGCCAGAGTCTCGCGTCGCCGCGGTGACCTTCGCATGCTCAGTTCCCACGACAACCCGCGGCGGGTTGTCGTGGCACCGGTGAGCGCAACTACACCGTCGCGATGACCTTCACCTCAAAGTGGATCGGGGTGTTGCCGCCCTGGGGCAGCGAGCTGATTTCGCAGGTTGTGCGGGCCGGCTGGGTGGGGCCGGGGGGGAAGAACTCGGCGTAGACGCGGTTGTACGTGGTCCAGTCTCGCTTCATGTTGATGAGGAAGACGGTGATGTCCACCATGTTCTCCCAGCGGCTGCCGCACTCTTCGAGGATCGCTTTGACATTCGCGAAGCACGATCGCATCTCGGCTTCGATGTCGTAGTCGATGAGCGCGCCGGTGGCGTCTACCTTCGCGCCGGGGATGTCTTTGCTGCCGCGCTGGCGGGGGCCGACGCCCGCGAGGAAGAGGAGGTTGCCCACGCGCCGCGCGTGCGGGTAAGGGCCCACCGGTTCCGCCGCCTTCGCGCTGTCGATCCGCTCGCTCATCGCTGCTCCTGACTTTGGCCTACATGCTGACGCAGACGTTCTTGGGTTCGGTGAAGAACTTCGTTGCCTCGGTGCCGCCCTCGCGCCCCACGCCGCTGGTGCGAGAGCCGCCGAAGGGGGTGCGCAGGTCGCGGACGAGCCAGCAGTTCACCCACACGACGCCGGCGTCCACCGCCGCGGCGACACGG
>JBMOHX010000663.1:0-1982 GCA_049317625.1 Phycisphaerales bacterium | reverse complement strand
CGTGCGTGCGGCCGAGCGGCTCGATGAGTCCTTCGCCGACGACCCCCTCACCCGGGCCGAGCTCAGCGAGTTCATCGGATGGACCCTCGTGCGCCTCGAGGAGTACGAGCAGGCCAGGCCACTCGTGAGGTTCGCCGCGGAGACGCGGCTGCGCCTCCAGGGGCCCGACCATTCCGACACCATCCGGGCGTGCCTCCGACTCGCCGAGTTCTGCGACTACGCCGGCCCCACACCGGATTCGACCAAGTACTACCGGCTCGCGATGGAATCGTGCGACCGGAACTTCGGTCTCTTCGACCCCCGCACCCTCCGGGTGCAGCGCATGCTCGCGAACAACCTCGCCTCCATCCGACTCGACGGCGGCCTCGCCACCACCCTCCTCGAAGAGCGCCTCGCCCTCGCACGAGAGGCGGGCCGCTCTGATCACCCCGACACCCTCGTGCACGAGGGCTACACCGGTATGCTCCTCTGCCTGACCGGACGGCCCCAACGCGGCGAACCGCTCGTCGCGCACGCCGTCGCGCGAGCGCGGGCCACGCTCCCCCCCGATGACATCTACCTCGCCACAATCGAGGAGTTCTACGGCCGTGGGCTCGCCCGCGAGAACCCGCCGCAGCCGGAGGCCCAGCGTTGCCTCGCGCACGCCGCGCAGGTGTACAGCCGGTACTTCGGGCCGATGACGATGCAGACCCTCAACGCCAGGATGGCCGATGCCGGCATGCTCGAACGTTTGAGCAAACACAGCGAGGCGCGACCCATTTTCGAAGACGTGCTGAAGGGCTTCGAGCGCCTGCAGGGAACGTGGAGCGACGAGGCGAACTACGTTCGATACCAGCTCGCGTCGATCGACCTCGCGGAACGCAAGTTCGCGGACGCGGGCATCTGGGCCCAGCGCACCATCAACGGCGCCTGGGTCGTCGGGCACCGCAACGGCGCCGGGGTCGTGAACTACGGCTTCGTGTACCTGGCGGCCGCGTTCGAGGGGATCGGCGACACGCCCGCGCGGCTGGCCCTGATATGCGAGTCCATCGAGCTCCTCAAGGAATCTTCCGGCACCCAAGAGTACCCCCGCCTGCTCGAGTGCATGGTCGCGCGGGCCAGACTCTTGCTCAGCCTGGGAAGGTCCGACGAGGCCAAGGCCGCCGCCGCGGAAGCCCTCGCCTTCGCCACGCTCAACAAGGAGTGGGTCGGCCAACGGTGGGCCCGCGAGGCCGAGAATGTCGCGTCCGAAGTTCAGGCCGCCGCGTCGGCCTCCTCGACCGCCCCATCTCTGTAACCGCGGGTCGTCCAACGGGAACAAACCCTCGTGAACACCGTCTCCGTCAACCCCGGCTCGGCGTTTGCGGTGTTCGCTGCGCTGATGCGCCAACCCAGCGACGCCGAGAGCGCACCCCAGGCCGAGGCCCAGGATCTCCGCGCCGCGGTCGGCGGTGACGGCGAGGCCTTCGCTCGCCTCATCGGGCTCCACCAGCAGAGGGTCGCCGCGCACGTCTGGCCTCTGCTCCGCGACGCCGGCGCGGTCGAGGAAGTCGTCCAGGACACCTTTGTCGAAGCCTACCTCGCGCTGGCTTCCTTCCGCGGGGGATCGAAGTTCTCGACCTGGCTCTGCGGGATCGCGACCCGGCTGGTCTATCGCCGTCTCCGCGACCGCGACCGCCGCGGCCGCCGCGACGGCACCTTCGCCCGCGAGCAGAGCGCCGTCGCGGCCGATGCTCGTGAATCCGACGAGCGCGACGCCCGTCTGTGGTCCATCGTCGATTCGCTCTCGCCCATGGACCGACTCGTCGTCACGCTCGCGTACGTCCACAACCTGTCGATCGCAGAGATCGCCACGCTCGCCGGCTCGACTTCCGTGGTGGTCAAGGTCCGTCTCCACCGCGCACGCATCAAGATCCGAAAGGCCTACGAACGGGAGACACACTCATGAACCGGTCCCGCGACGAGGTTCCGCTCCGCATTCCCGGGCCCGCCCCCGTGGTTGA
>JBMOHX010000662.1:0-1995 GCA_049317625.1 Phycisphaerales bacterium | reverse complement strand
AAACCCCCGCCGAAGCGGGGGTAATGACCCCAATGGGATTCGAACCCATGTTCCCAGGATGAGAACCTGGTGTCCTGGACCAGGCTAGACGATGGGGCCAGCGAGAAAACTCGAGGCTGCGAACAGGTCACCACCGCCGCGAGGGTCCAGTCCCGCGCCGGTGGACTCACAGAATAGCGGCCTCCCGCCACCGGTCAACTCGTGACCCGCGCGGGATGAACTTCAAGATTGGAAACTCAACACGCCGCGGCGGAAGCGATCTGGCGGCGCAGCTGCGAGAGCGCGTACACCGCGGCTTCTCGCTCGGTTTGCCCGACGACGGCGCCGCCGTCGTTCGAGCCGTCGCGCCACTCCGCGCGGTAACAGTCGAAGAGTTGGATGTGCCGGATCGCGAACCCGAAGCCCGCGGCTTCGAAGTGCTTCCGCACCCGATCCACCGAGGGGTAGGCTCTGCCGTCCGCGTGGAACTCGCACGCTGTGCTGTCAAGGCCAGTCCAGCCCGTTGCGTACAACTCGTCGATCGCGAACTCCAGACCCATGTGACCCGTCCTTTCGTGTGATCGCCTCGGACTCCGACGCGTTCGAAACACAAGGTGCCACTGCTGGAACATCAGTATCCCATGGGACTTGTGCAGAGTCCAGTGGGTTTCCGGGCGAACTCCGGTTTCTTCGTCGGTTCATCCCCCGCCGCGGCTTGAATCCGCCAGGCCCGGCTGCACCACAAGGACCACGACGTCGTACATCGCGTGCGTCATGACCGCGATACCAAACCCTCTGCTAACAAAGATGACCGAGAAGTACACACCGGCGAGCGTGTAGAAGGTCATCAGCCCCAGGTGCACCCCGCCGCCGGGCATCCCGATGTTGCGGTGGTAGAGCGCGAACGCGAGGGACGAGACCACGCCGCCGATGACAAAGCCCACGCTGCTCGCCTGGCGCAACAGGTCGACCACCAGGAAGTGGGTCGCGGTGATGATGAGCACACGGAACAGCAGTTCCTCGTACAGCCCGGCCCCGGCCGAGAGGGTGACGCGTGCCTGCCAGCTCAGGTCGAGCAGGGTCCCGGTCGCGCCGACCGCGCCGACGCTTCCCACGCCGTTTGGATGGAGCGGGGCGAGGAGGCTGAAGACCCAGAGCGGCAGCGTCCAGATCATGGACTCCGCCAGCATGCCGAGCAGGACCATCGGCCGCACCTTCCACGGATCACGCTTCATCACGTGCCAGAGCAGCAGGATGAGGATCATGAGCGCGGTCGGGATGAACCGGCCGTACGGCCCGAGATCCTGAAAGAGGCCGAGCAGGATGCTGTGCGCGCCGATGGTTTCGGTGACCCCGTCGCTCTGCGGGAGGTACCGCACCGCGCCGTACTCGTACACGCCGATCAGCGGGAGCAAGAAGGCCAGCACATGCAGCGGGCGCTTGGCCGCGTTGCCGTAGGCGTCGACGTTGCCGCGCGATGTTGTGCCGGATCGGGTTGCCACGCGCGACCAGCGTAGGCGCGGCGGCGGAAAAACAAAACGCCCCACGCGATCCGCGTGGGGCAGCGAGCGACGAGTTCACTCAGGACCGAGCTTCGCTCAGGCCTTCGCGGTGCCGAGCACCTTCGCCTTGAGGCGGGCGTTCAGGCGGCTCTTGCGACGGGCGGCGGTGTTCTTGTGGATCACGCCGCGGGCCGCGGTGCGGTCGAGCATCTGGGCGACCTTGCGGTACTGCGTCACGGCCTGATCGTTCGACCCGTGGAGGAGCTGCTCCTGCAGTTCCTTGAGGGCCTCGCGGAGCGTGGCCAAGCGCCAGCGGTTCACGGCGCGGTGCTTGATGTTCTGGCGGACGGCCTTCTTCGCGGTACGTGAGTGAGCCATAGGTCGCTTGAGATCCTCGTAATCAACTCCCGGCTGGCGATACGCGCCTGTCTCCCGGGTCGGAATACTTGACCTCCCCCGACCAGGAATCAAGTCGTCTCGCGAGAGGACTTGCCTGCCCGCTCTTGGCCCCTTA
>JBMOHX010000661.1:0-1996 GCA_049317625.1 Phycisphaerales bacterium | reverse complement strand
GGGCTCATCGCCGACGTGCTGCTTTTCGAACAAGGGGCGTCGCTGGCGCGTGCCGACGAGATCGCCGCGATCAGAAGGGCGTACTTCCGGGCGATGGAGTACGCGCGTGCGAATCCCGACGAGGCGTACGCGATCATGGGTTCGGGGCTGGGCATGGACGGGAAGGACTTTGGGTTGGTCCTGCACGACGGGATCCGGCTGGTCGATGAGCGTGGCCAGGGCGAGTACTTCGCGCCCGGCGGGCTCTTGGATCGGAGCATGAACGAGATCGGGGAGGATTTGACCGAGTTCGGGCTCGTGGGCGGAGACGCGGTGGGGGAAGCCCAAGCGGAAGCAGATGTGCTGGAGCTGCCATGATCCGACGCGCGATCGCATCCATGTCGCGCTCGCTGGGGGCGAAGGTGCTCGCGCCTGTTGGCGTCGGTTGCCTTGTGATGATCGTTGGGGTGTTCTTCGGCGTGCGGGAGATGGGGACCCAGCTCGCGCTGGATCGGCTTTCCCAACGCGCACAAGCGATCGCGACGATGGTTTCGCTCGCGGCTGAGACCATCCAAAGCCAGGAACAACTCGAGCGGCTCGTGTACTCACTGGGCGCCGAGCGTGACGTGGCGCAGATTCTTGTGGCGGGAAGATCCCCGCGGCGGGTCGTTGCGAGCACACGAAACGAATGGAACGGGCGGGGTGGTGAGGTCGAGGAGCTCCGGCGGAGTTTCGCGGAGATGGAGCGCACCCTGCTGACGAACCGCGGATCTGTGGAGCTGCACTCCGAGATCGGGGAGATGGACTGCAAACACCCGCTGCTGCTGCGGAGTTCCGAGGGGCTCGTACCCGGCGTTGTGATGGTGCATATCGACGCGAAGCCTCTCTTTGCCGCGGTCCAGCAATGGGCCGTGCTGGGCGCGATGGCGGCGGCGGGCCTGGCGGGTGCGACGTTCTTGGGTGTGGCGTACCTGGTGACGCGGGTCGTGCTGAGCCCGCTCCGCGCGATTGTCGGGGCGATCGCCAAGGACGCACCCGCGGCGGTGATGACCCATGACGAAGTTGGGCTGCTGGCGGAGGCGTTCAACGCGAGGCGGGCGGAGACCGCGCGGGTCCGCGGGAGTCTCGAGGGGGCGCTGCGCGAGATCGGGGCGCTTCGTACGGCGCTGGACGAGCACTCGATTCTCTCGATCACGGACAGTTGCGGGCGGATCGTGGACGTGAACTCCGGCTTCTGCACGCTCACGGGGTACTCGCGAGGCGAACTGCTGGGGAACAGTCACCGCATCCTCAAGTCCGGAGCCCATCCGGACGGGTACTGGGCGGAGATGTGGGGGCAGGTGAAACGAGGCCGGGCGTGGCGTGGCGAGGTGTGCGACCGCCGCAAGGACGGCAGGCTCGTGTGGACGGACACGACCATCGTGCCGTGTCTGGATGGCACCGGGGAGGTTGAGAAGTACGTCGCCATCCGCTTCGATGTGACGGAACAGAAGCTCGCGAGAGCGAAGATCGCGGAGAGCGAGGCGAGGTTCCGCACGCTTGTCGAAGGCGCGGGTGTCGTCGTGTGGGAGTACGACTTCGGCGGCGGCTGTTTCAGCTACGTCTCGTCGCAGGCGATCGGTCTGGGTTACCCGCTCGAGGAATGGCTGAAGCCCGGGTTCTGGGAGGCCCACATTCACGAAGAGGATCGGGCGCGAGCCGTCGCAGGCCGGAATCGGGAGTCCGGCGCGGGACGCTCGCACCGATTGCGGTACAGAATGCTGGAGGCGAGCGGCGAGGTCGTGCATGTCGAAGAGGTTGTCTCGGTGGAGATGAGCGGAGAGAAGCCGGTCGCGATGCGGGGTGTGCTGATCGACATCACGCCTCAGGTGGTTCGCGAGAAGGTTGTCCAGGAGCAGGCCGAGCGGCTGGACCTCACGGTGAACGCGGCGCAGCTGGGCACCTGGGACTGGGACTTGCCGAGCGGCGAAGTCACATTCAACGAGGTTGCCGAAACCATGCTCGGCTACGAACCGGG
>JBMOHX010000660.1:0-2003 GCA_049317625.1 Phycisphaerales bacterium | reverse complement strand
CGACTGGTTGATACCGACGGCTTGATGGTGGAACGTCCCGAGGCGGCTGGTGTGCACATCCACGGCCAGCCCTGCTATCAGCACCGCCGCCGCGGCGACCGCGCCTGCGCCCTGTTCGCCCAACACCCCGAACTCACCGATGTCGTGTCCGAGTATGTCATCTACCTCTCGCTGATGCACTACGCCGCGCTCGCCTCCAAGGGCGAACCGTTCACCGTTCCCGAGGATCGGATGGCCTTCCAAGAAAGGGAGCTGCGCCTGGGTGAAGGAGAGACGTTCCGGGCCATCGAATCCGCGCTGCCCGAGTTTCGATCGACGCTGGTGCGTGCGTTCAAGAAGCTGCTCCTGGCGGAGCAGCCCACCCCCGAGCTCATGCGTCCTTGTTACACTCTGATGTCCGAAGTGGAGTTGGCCGATGCCGAAATCCGGCTCGCGGGTCAGTCAGGACTGCACGTCTGGCCCGGACTGACCGACCCCTTCCCAGGAGGAGCGCGCCATGCCAAGACCTGAGATTCCACGGCGGGCGCCGCTCAACGACATTCCCTCCCAGTACACCACGAGCGCTCCCGGCCTTGTGCTTTTCATGCTTGATCAGTCCCGTTCGATGGTGGAGCGGGACCCCGCAACCTCCGAAACAAAGGCGGAGACGGCGACGCGGATGCTCCTCAGGTGCGTCGACGAGATCCTCGCCCAGTCGCTCCGGTCGAGCGCCCCTGTCGACCGGATGTTCATCATGATCATCGGGTACTGCGGGACCAAAGACGTGCAGGCCGAACCTCCCGACCCCGGCGTGCAACTCCTCGAGGCTGGTTGGCCCGGCGACCTGATCCGTCGTCACCCAAAGAACCCAGCGACCGGCCTGCGCACACCACCCATCATCGCCGTCGCCGAACCGGTCCTTCCGGGCACGACCCCGATGGACCTCGCGTTCGACTTGGCCACCCAGATGATCGCCAAGTTCTTCAGCGACCCCGACCTCCACAAGGGCCGCTTCGCGAACTCGGCACCGCCCCTGGTCATCAACGTGACCGACGGCGAGCCGGACGACCTGCCGAAAAAGGGGTACGCGAACCAACGACTCCCGCGCCCGGAGCGGAACACGCGGGAATCGGTGATGCGCCTCAAGTCCTTGAAAACCGGGTGCTACGCGCAGCACCGGCCCTTGGTGTTCAACGCCCACATCACTCTCGAAACAGCCCAGCCCATCATGTTCCCTACCCAGGCGTGGGCGAACGCGCAGACCGATCCATGGGTTCGCTTTCTCGCCGAGATCTCCGACTACGTCCCCAGACCGTGGGTGGACGCGGCACGCAAATCCGGGACACGCTTGGACGACGGTGCCCTGGGTCTTCTGATCAACTCGAGGCCCGAGGCCATCTTCGAGATCATCACCATCGGCACGTTGTCGTCTCGGACTCTCGAAGGCTGATGATCGCGGACATCCAGCATGAACACCCCCCTCATCGTTTCGTGCAAGCGGTTCGCGTGCGGCAAGCACGCCTGGGCGCAGTCCGAGGACGCCATGGCGGCGAGCGCGGATCTCAAGAGATTCGCCGTCGCCGACGGCGTCAGCCAGCGCGTTTGCTTGCAGAAGCAGTTCGCGATGTTCCTCGCTGAGAACTTCGCCTTTGGCACCCGGTTCGCCGGACCCATCGCCAAGGAATCAGTTCCCGCGTGGGAAGAGTCGCTGAGCGAAGGTTGGGCCAAGATGCTCGAGTCCTGGAAGTCATCCGATGACGCCCGAACCGACCTCAACGAGGACCTCGCCGCGTGGCTCACAAAGCCCGCGGCGGCGACCTTTGCGGGCGTCGAACTGCGGCCGGGAACCTCGGATTCCGGGATCTGGCTGAGCGCCGTCTCCGTCGGGGACTCGTACGTCTTCGTGGTTGACCAAGGCCGGCTGATCCACGCGCTGGGCACGCGCACCCCCGAGGGTGCCCCAACCAACACCGCCGTCGCACGGGCCCGCCCGGGTGCGAACCCTTCGCTCTCATTCACCGAAC
>JBMOHX010000659.1:0-2003 GCA_049317625.1 Phycisphaerales bacterium | reverse complement strand
CCCGACGGCACGCAGGCACTCATCGGCGGCGGCGGTGACATCGCGGTGATCGACCTCAAGCGCGGTATCCCGCGCAGGATCACCTTCGAGGACGCCAACAACCTCGGCCCGGTCTGGTCCTCCGACGGTTCGCGCGTTCTCTTCAGCTCGAACCGCGAAGAACGATGGGCTGTGTGGTCGGTCGCGGCCAGCGGCGCCGCCAAGCCCGAACTCGTCTACAAAGGGAAGAACAGCACGGATGTAAGAGCCGTCGGCCCCGATGGCCAACTCTGCATCGATGAGCGCACCGCGGACGAGGGTTCCAACATCTGGATCATCGACCCGGCAGGCAAGGCCAGACCGCTCGTGCAGACTCGCTACGACGAGAGCAATGGCGCTTTCTCGACAGATGGCAAGTGGGTGGCGTACCAGTCCAACATCTCCGGCCGCGACGAGGTGTACGTGATCCGTTCCACCGGTGAAGGCCAACCGGTCCAGATCTCCTTCGGCGGCGGCCACGCCCCCAAGTGGGGACCACTCGGCACTTCGCTCTACTACCGCGTGGGCCGCGGAATCGTGCGGATCGCGATCACGGACGGAAGCCCAAAGGGCGACCCCGAGCGCGTCTTCAAGGGCCCCAAGCTCGAGCGCGGCAACGCCTACAGCCTCTCCGCCGACGAAAAGCAGTTGCTCGCGGTCGAGGTGGCCGAGGAGACGATCGGCACAGAGGTTCGGGTTCTTACAAACTTCTTCGATCGCCTTCGCGAGGTCGCGGGGCCGGGGAGCAGGCAGAGTGCCAAGCGCTGAACGGATGCGATGTGGGCTCGCTGGCGGCGTGCAGGAAGGGTTGTTGCAAGCCCGTCGATGAGAACCGCTTCATGTCACCTTCCGCCAGGGCCTTACCCATGCTCAACAACCGACGAAGGCACAGTTCCTGCGATTGTCGTTCCCAAACGCGAGGCCGACACCAACCATGAGCACACCCAGCCAAGTGCGAGCCGAACCTGTCAGCCCCACGCAGGTCAATGATCTCGGCCGCCACCCCGCACCATCGAAGGTCGGCACTCCCTTGCGCACCCTCGCGCTGTGCTTCGCGTCGATCGCCGGCATGGCTCCGTGGCCGCTTCTGGGCATCCTGCTCTCCCGCCCGTCCTTCGATGAGCCGTCCGAAGCGTTCATGCTCTTCGGCGGCATCACCATGTTCCCCCTCATGATCCTCGCGCTCTTCGGCTCTGTCCCGGAAGAGGTGTTCATCGTCTCGATCATGCTCGTCTGGCTCGCGGCCGCGGCGGTCCCCGGCGTCTGGCTGCGTCGCCAGCTCAGATCGTGGGTGGCCGTCAGCGTCCTCCTCGGCGTCCAATCGGCGTTCTCACTCGCCCAGGCCGCGATGGGCGCGATGCTGATCCTCGGTAAGAACGTCTGAGGCCGCCACGACGTCAGAGGCCTTCCCAAAACGTCAACCCCCGAGTCCTGCGACTCGGGGTTCCTCACTCGAGCGGGTGCAACACTCTTCCGCACGAGTCGGAAGTGCGAGAAGCGACACGCGGGCAGGTGTGAGCATTCGCAAGGTGTGAGCGCGGACCTCCGGGTAATGGGCACCCGCTCGACACCCCATGTCGCGTACTCCTCCCCGCGGCGTTGTGGCGCTGCGACCGGCCTGTTGAGCGACCCATCCTGGAATCCGGCAGGCCAACGTGTGCACGGCGTTTCACACGTCGCCGGAGAAGGAAAAATCCGCCGCGTTGCACAAGACTGGCCAGGAAAGCGCTGGCCAACATCACCCGCATGCTATAAATGTCTGCCGACGTTGACGGTGTTCACCCGGGCGGTGATCTGTTGGCACCCGCTCGCTCCCAAGTTGCCGCGTTGCCCCACACGCAGAAGTGAGTTACCCATGCGTCGAGTCGCTCTCCTGCTCGTCTCTGTACTCTCCGTCTTCGCCGCGATCCGTGCACAGGCACAAACGCCCCTTGATTCGGCGTTCACCTACCAGGGCGAGATCACCGCGGCGGGTGCGCCCGCCA
>JBMOHX010000658.1:0-2004 GCA_049317625.1 Phycisphaerales bacterium | reverse complement strand
CCCCTATCATCCGGCCTATGGCCTGGATCACAAAGCCCTCGGGCACCATGAAGATCGAGCGTCGCGATGAGCCCTACCTCACCGGCGCGATGAAAGAGCAGCTCACCCGCGAGATCCTCCCGCGGTATGAGGTCAAGCAGGGGGCGCTCCTGCCCTGCCTGCACACCGTGCAGCACGAGTACGGGTGGATCCCCCATCAGGCCATGATGGAGATCGCGGCGTTCCTCCAGATCGCCCCCTCCCAGGTCATCGACACCGCCTCGTTCTACGAGGAGTACTGGCTCAAGCCCAAGGGCAAGCACCTCATCCAGGTCTGCCGCTCCATCGCGTGCGAAGTCTGCGGGCACGAGAAGATCACCGAGGCGATCAAGGCGCACCTCAACATCGACGTCGGCGAGACCACCGACGACGGCCGTTTCACGCTCATCGAACTCGAGTGCCTGGGCTCCTGCGACACCGCTCCGGTGATGCTTGTCGACGAGAAGCTCCACGAACGGCTGACCCCCGAAATGGCGGTCAAGATCATCGGCGCGGTGAAAGACGATCACGGCCACCACCACTAAGGTCGGCCGGAGGAGGCGATCATGTCGGGGGGCATCCTTTTCGTGGTGTTCGGGTTCGTCATCGTCGCGGTGATCATTGTTGTCCTGATGGTGTCTGCGGCTTCGCGGGGTCCGACGCGTGCGCGGGCAACACGCGACAACACGTGGGACAACTCGACCTCGAACTTCGCCACGGGCGCGGGTGCCGCGAGCATGATCCACGGGTCGCACCACCACCATCACCACCGCTCCGCGGACGGCGTACCCGACCGCGACCACGACGGGATCCCCGACGACATCGACCCCGACCACGGCACCGGCGAGGTCGACAACTCCACAAGCGACTCGACGAGCGATTCCGGCAGCAGTGACTCCGGGAGTAGCGATTCGGGGAGCAGCGATTCCGGCAGTAGCGATTCGGGCGGGAGCAGCAGCGACTGACGCCGCTGGTTGCCCGTGCCCCGATACAAGCTCACCATCGCGTACGACGGGACCGAGTTCTGCGGCTGGCAGAGGCAGGAGCCCTTCGCGCCCGAGGATCAGGACGAGCGGCCGCGAGACCAGCGGCCGGCGGTGGTCGCGCCGACGGCGATGGACGCGGCCACCGAGCTGCCGCCGCGCGAAGGGGAGACGCGTGCGCGGGTGGCGCTGCGCACGGTGCAACACGTGGTCGAGCAGGCGGTGATGTCGGTGGTGCGGCAGCAGGTGTCGCTGGTGGGTGCCAGCCGCACCGACTCGGGCGTGCACGCGCGCGGGCAGGTCGCGGCGTTCACGTGCTCACCACGAACCGACGAGATCGACCCGCCGTCGCACGCGGGTTGGCCGGTTAAGCGCGGGACGGACCGGTTGATGCGGGCGATCAACGGGCGGCTCCCCGATGACGTGCAGGTGGTGAACGTGGAGGACGCGCCCGAAGGGTTCAATCCGATCCGGGGCGCAGTCGACAAGGCGTACTCGTACACCATCCACGAGGTACGGCCGCCCCCGCGCGGGCAGGGGCTGCAGGCGCTGTGGGGGCGTCGGTACGTTCATCAGGTGTGGGACGAGATCAACGTCGGCGCGATGCAGGAGGCCGCGGCCCACATCGTGGGGGAGCACGACTTCGTCTCGTTCGCGGCGGCCAATCACGGGCGGCTGACCACCGTGCGGACGGTCTTCGGGTGCACCGTCACGTCGCTGGGCGAGGTGGAGAACGGTCACCGGCTACGGATCGACGTGAGCGGCTCGGGGTTCCTGTACAACATGGTGCGAATCATCGCGGGCACGCTGCTGGAAGTGGGGCGCGGGCGCAGGTCGGCGGGCGAGATCCCCGGGATCATCGCGGCGAAGGACCGCCGCGCGGCGGGCCCGACACTGCCGCCCACGGGGCTGTGCCTGGAGTGGATCAAGTACTGAGCACGTCGCTTTGGCGTCCCGCCGAAGAGTGCCGCGAGCGTCCCCGCTCGCGACGGACTGATGAAGG
>JBMOHX010000657.1:0-2007 GCA_049317625.1 Phycisphaerales bacterium | reverse complement strand
ACCCCGGACGACATGAAGCACGCGCTCGAGCGGATCGGGCGCGAGGTCGAGCACCGGTACAAGGTGCGGCCGGACATCAAGGACTTCCGTGCGAAGGCCGGCGTCGAGTTCGTCTACGCGCTGAACCTCTCCAGGTGCATCGGGTGCCGCAAGTGCGTGCACGCGTGCGTCGAGGAGAACAACCAGAGCCGGTCGCCGGAGATCCAGTACATCCGCGTGATCGAGATGCCCCGCGGCACGATGGACCTCGAGCAGGGCGATCACCACTACGACCGGCCCACGATCCCTGATCCGAATCATTTCTACATGCCGGTGCAGTGCCACCAGTGCGCGAACCCGCCGTGCGTGAAGGTGTGCCCGGTTGAGGCCACGTGGCAGGATGCCGACGGGATCACCGTCATCGACTACGACTGGTGCATCGGGTGCCGGTACTGCGAAGCGGCGTGCCCTTACTGGGCGCGGCGGTTCAACTTCACCGAGCCCAAGCTCCCAGAGGAACACGTCAACCCGACGATGGGGTACCTCTCCAACCGCCCGCGGCCGAAGGGTGTTGTCGAGAAGTGCCACTTCTGCCTGCACCGGACGCGTGAGGGCAAGATGCCCGCGTGTCTGGAAGCCTGTCCGACCGGGGCTCGCAAGTTCGGCAACGTGCTGGACCCGGAGAGCGAAGTCTCTCAGATCCTCAAGACAAAGCGGGTCTTTGTGCTGAAGGAAGAAGTGGGAACGCTGCCGCGGTTCTTCTACTACTTCGACGAGCGCTACCCGCGCTCCCTGGATCCGGAGGCGAACGCCATCGCGGTGTCGATGGGGTACGGCGCTGCGCAGGAGCATCGCGCGTGAAGCACTACTTCACCTTTGTCTACCGCTGCTTCAGGCTCAGCTTTGTCGGGCCGCCGATCTATTACCTCTGGATGTTCGCGCTCTCGGCGGTCGCGCTGGTGGGATTGAACGCGTATTGCAAGCAGTTCGTGCACGGCATGGGCGTCACCGGGATGACCGACCATGTTTCGTGGGGGCTGTACATCTCGAACTTCGCGTTCTTTGTCGGCATGGCCGCGGCCGCGGCGACGCTGGTGATCCCGGTGTACGTCTTCCGGAACAAGGAGCTGAGTCATCTGGTGATCTTCGCGCAGCTCTTCGCGGTTGCGGCGATCATCATGGCGTTGCTGTTCGTGGTGGTTGACCTTGGACGGCCGGACCGTTTCCATCACATGATGCTCCGGTTCAACTTCCCGATCTCGATGCTCACGTGGGACGTGATCTCGCTCAACGGTTACCTCGCGCTCAACGTGCACATCTGCGGGTACCTCATCTACTGCGCGTACCGCAAGCAGGAGCCCAGTCGGCTCTTCTACATCCCGTTCGTGTTCATCGCGATTTTCTGGGCGTTCAGCACGCAGTTGGTCGAGGCGTTTCTCTACTGCGGTCTGGGCGGGCGTCCGTTCTGGAACTCGGCGGTGATCGCGCCGCGCCTGGTCGCGTCCGCGTTCGCCGCGGGGCCATCGATTCTGATCATCGCGCTGCAGGTGATCGACCGCTTCACCGAGTACCACGTGCACGAGAAAGCTTTCATGACGTTGCGGAACATCGTGAGGCTCGCGATGTCGGCGAGCATGTTTCTGCTGATCTCCGAGTTGTTTACCGAGTTCTACACGGACTCGGCGCACGTCGCGAGCGCCCGGTACTTGTTCTTCGGGCTCGAGGGGCGCACCGGTTTGGTGCCGTGGATCTGGACCGCGCTGGGGCTGAACCTGCTGGGGCTGGTCGTTCTTTTCACGCCGTACTCGCGGTCGCGCCCGATTCTCGCCGCGGGGTGCGCGATGATGATCGTCGGGGTGTGGATCGAGAAGGGGATGGGGCTTGTGATCCCCGCGTTCATCCCTTCGCCCTTGGGCGAGATTGTCGAGTACCACCCCACGACCGACGAGTGGCTGATCTCTGCGGGGATCGCCGGCTTCGGATTCCTCATCTTCACGATCCTCGTGCGGGTCACGATCCCGGTGCTCT
>JBMOHX010000656.1:0-2008 GCA_049317625.1 Phycisphaerales bacterium | reverse complement strand
GATCTCGCGCCCCTTGTACACCGACGGAAACGTGAAGTTCACCACCCCGTCCACCTCACGCGGCCCCGTGTCGATCTCCCCATCCGGGAAGTTCGTGGCCCCAGAGTGGTTGTTCCACCCTCGCCCTTCCACGTTCACCGTGACATCAGTTCCCTCGTGCTTCCGACGATCAACACTCCCATCACTCGCCGGCGAATGCAGGCGTATCTCGCGCCGACCCCGCAAGTACTCGATCGCTCGCTCCGACTGCGCACGCAGCTTCCGCCATGCCGCGACCGGATCCTCCAGGTGCAACATCCCCGCGCGAAACACCCGCTCCGCGTAGTCAGTCAGCGACATCTCCGCGTCCTGCGCCGCAGCCTCGCCCGGAATCTCCGTCAAGCAATACTGCGTCGCCCCTTCCGCCAGCCGCCGCAGCGACATCGTCAGCAAGTCACGCCGCGCCGCCTGCGCCATCGCCGATCGCTTCGGATCGATCGCGCCCATCGACCGTGTGTTGCGCGGGCATGTCAGCACGTAGAGGACGTCGCACTTCTCGAGCCGGTACTGCTCGAACGGGCACACATGCCGCACCTGCTCGTCACTGCCGTGCCTCAACACCAGTTCCTGCAGGTCTTGGCACTTGGCGTGATATGAAGGATGCGCACCCGCCCGCAGCACCGCCTCGAACAGCGCCTCGACCCCGTCCATCGCCGCGGGGTCGCCCACAATCGTCACCAGGTGTCCCGGCTTCACCGCGGTGCAGTACCGCACCATCACGTCGGCCAGCTTGTCGAGTCGAGCATCGCGCATGCGTAGTTCCGCCCTTCAATCCGCGCGGAGTCGGTGAAAGCCGCCGCCGCTCTTGGTCCCGCCCCCGATCCTGCCTGTGACTCAACGTCGCCCATCGTGCAGCGCGTGATCTCCCCGCCAATGTAACCCTAACCATGACCTCCGGCAAGAACGCAGGGTCATCGTGTCTTCCCGACCTCTTCGAGCCCGCCCCGAACGCGGGTCACGATCGGCACGCACACGCCCAGCCGCTGCCCGGCCGGAATCTTCCGCAGGAGTCTGTAACCTCCCGCAGCTCGCAGTCATCTGACCTGAGCAGGGCGCGTCGTCGCCGCTCACCACGAGCACACAACACCATCCACGGAGTCCACGATGAAGGTTCGATTCACGTCGAAAGCGTTTGTCCTTTTTGCCGCGTCACTCACCACGCTCACCGCGGCACACTCGCTCGCCCAGCAACCCGCGATCACCGCGTCCCCATCCGCAACCATCTCCGCGCCTGAGTCCCCCTCGCGCATCGAGTACAAGACCATCAAGGTCAACAACCTCGACATCTTCTACCGCGAGGCCGGACCCAAGGACGCGCCGACGATCCTTCTGTTGCACGGCTTCCCCTCCTCCTCTTCGATGTTCCGCGACCTCATCCCCGCGCTCGCCGACAAGTACCACGTCATCGCGCCCGACTACCCCGGTTTCGGTCGCAGCTCTCAGCCCCACGCGAGCGAGTTCAACTACACCTTCGACAACCTCGCCGCGACAGTGGAGGCCTTCACCCAACAAGTAGGCCTCACTAAGTTCGCGATCTACGTGCAGGACTACGGCGCGCCCGTCGGCTACCGCATCGCTTCGGCTCACCCCGAACGCATCACCGGCATCATCGTTCAGAACGGCAACGCCTACGACGAAGGACTCCCCGACAGCTTCTGGGCCCCGCTCAAGGAGTACTGGAAGAACCCGACCCCCGAACTCCGCGCCAAGCTCGAAGGCTTCCTGACACTCGACACCACCAAGTGGCAGTACCTCCACGGCGCCCGCAACCCGCAGCACATCAGCCCCGACGCCTACATCAACGATCAGGTCACGCTCGATCGTCCCGGCAACAAGGACATCCAGATCGCCCTCTTCAAGGACTACGGCTCAAACCCGCCGCTCTACCCCGCGTGGCAGGAGTACTTCCGCACCTACCAACCCCCCATGCTGATCGTCTGGGGCAAGAACGACCAGATCTTCCCGCCCG
>JBMOHX010000655.1:0-2009 GCA_049317625.1 Phycisphaerales bacterium | reverse complement strand
AACCCGGGACCGCTGCCAGCGCCCGCCGAGGCCCTCGAGCGACTGTTCGACCTGAGGCCGCCGACGCCGAGCGGGGAACGGATGTTCTGGCACTTCCGGTACGAGGGGCCGGGCTTCGAGGTGATCTCGCTGGACTCGCGAACCTGGCGCGGCTTCGAGCCGGAAGGGAATGAATCGATCCGGTCGCGGTTCTCGGAAAACGCGACGGCGACGCTCTTGACGGATGAGGCCGTGTGCTTGCAGGTCACTGAACAGCCGCCGTTGGGCGTGAACCCCGATGGGGTGTGCTTTGTGATCTCGGCGGCTCCGTTCATCGGCGTCCCGGTGGTAGAGTCCATCGTGCAGCCCCTGATCAACCTGCACGACATCGCGAGCTCAGAGAAGCCCGAACCGCCGTTCCTTCGGTGGAAGTTGAGCTTTGAGGTTGGACGGGTCAAGCGTGACCCCGAGAACTGGGGATTCACGCCGTCGCTCTTCGAGGCGATGCTGGCGCGACTGTCGAGCCGCCGGCGTGTGCTGTTCCTCTCCGGGGACGTGCACTATGCGTTCACGCTGGCAATGGCATACTGGAAAATGGGTCCGAACTGGGCACCGGGAGAGGCGACGCGGTTCGTGCAACTCACCGCGAGTTCATTCCGTGCCCAGCGCGACGACCTGGCTCCGCTGGTGGCGATCGACCTGGCCCAGCAGTTGGGAGAGCTGACGTCGAACATCCAAAGGTACGGTTGGAAGCGGGGGCCGGTGGGATCGCCGACGTTCGATGCTCCGTTGGTGCAGGGGGAGCAGTTCTTCAACTCGCACCTGCAACTGTTGCTGCAGGAGGACCCGATCGTGATCTCTCCCCCGGCCGTGCCGAGCGATGCGACCTACGTGCGCGGGCCGGAGTGGGCATACAGGACGGCGCTCGTACCTGACCAGAGGCGCGACGAGCAACGGCTTGCGGTGCTCCACCCGCCGCCGTTCAACGGCGCGAGCGAGATCGACCTGGTGCGCTCGGTGGCCGAACGCCACGTGTGGCAATCACAGAACGCGATGCCGCGGGGATGGCAGTGGTGGACGAACTTCTCGGTGGTGGAGTTCACAGCCGACGCGGACGGAAGGCTCGCGACGGTGCGGCACCGGATCTTCGGGTATGACCCCCAGGGGCTCGAGCCGGTGATGACGCCCTTCATCGAGGCTGAGGCCCCCCTCGACGTCACGGAACCACCGCCGCTGCCGCCGGCCCCGGAGCCCACCGCATGATCAAGAGAGCGAGCGTCACAACACTCAAGGTGCTGAAGGCGGCCGCGATGGTCACCCTGGAGACGCTCGAGGTCTTGGTGGACATCCTCACGGACCCCGCGAAGGCGCACGCGTACTGCGACGCGGTGGGCGTCCCGCCATTCGCCCCGTCTTCGGAGTGGAAGCCGGCGGTCACCCGCCTGCGCGAGAAGGCGGACGCGGCAAAGTCCCCGGAGGAGTGGGCGGAAATCACCAGCCTCGCGATCAAGATCATCGGTGGGATCAACGACGCGATCTCAAACCCGGACGCGCCGGGCCCGGGGATCGGGGAGTCCTTTCTCACCAAGATCCTGATGCCGGTGCTCCTGCACACGACGCCGAAAGCCAGCGTCACGCTGTACTCGATCCTGGCGGTGCTGCATTTCACGGACCAGCGAATGCAGGACTCCTACCCGCAGGGCTTGCTCTCGGAGCGATGGGGAACGATGCTGGGCGACCTTGCCAAACAAGCAGGCTGGGGAAGCCGCGAGGAGGGTGAGGACGGGGATAAAACCACCGAGTTGGACTGGGCGCCCATGACTTCGGACGCGCTCGCAGTCCTCTGCGTGGTCCTGACGGTGCTGCTGGAGCGGGAGTCGTTCAAGCGCCGACTCATCCGCTTCTGGTACGGATTCGACCACCCCGACATTCTTGAGTTGCCCGAGGCACGCGCGCTCGCGCAGCACGCCTTCACCTTGCTTCTGAACGCCGGGGAACAGAAGTTCGAGGCCGCGGACTTTGACAAACCC
>JBMOHX010000654.1:0-2009 GCA_049317625.1 Phycisphaerales bacterium | reverse complement strand
GCGTGCCACCGCCGAGGGCGTTGGTGGGGCAACGGGGAACATTCACTTTTCTGCGGTCGCCCTGGTGCAGAACCGGCGAGGAATCGCCGATGCTCTCCGCGCGGGTCCCTACGCCCAACCCGCGCTGATCCCGGCGAGCCCCTGGCTGGCGCGCGAGCCGGTGCCCGCGGCCCCACAGGTCTCCATCAGTCCCGCGCCGGGCGAGACTGTTCGCATCACGCTCACCCCGGGGACGGGGGCAAAGCCAAGGCGGTGGGTCATCTGGGCTCGGTACGGCGAAACGTGGAGGATGGCGATGACCGAAGCCTCGAAGGAAGTCCCGCTCCGATCACGAACCTCCGCGGGAGAGCTGAACGCGGTCGCGGCCTCGGCGGCCGACGCCTTCTGGCGGACGAGCGCGCCGACGGTCCTCACACGTCCCTAAAGTCATGGTGAACGGGACGGGCGCGGAAACTCTCTCGCCGCCGCGGCATCAAAGCAATCGAAAGGAACATCACATGAGCGAGATCCTGCACCCCAACGCGAGCACCTTCGGATCGGAAGTGCTGCAGTCCGACCTTCCGGTTCTGGTTGATTTCTGGGCCCCCTGGTGCCCGCCCTGCGTGAGACTCAAGCCGATCGTCGAGTCGCTCGCCGAGGAGATGACCGGCCGCATCCGCGTGGCCACGGTGAACGTCGACGAGAACCCGGAGCTGGCGACGAAGTACAGCATCCGCAGCATCCCGGCGCTGATGATCGTGAAGGGCGGCCAGGTCGTGGACTCGTGGGTTGGCTATGCGCCCAAGCCCGACCTGCTGTCGCGGCTGGACCCGCACGTCGCGGCTGGCTGAACGGCTCTCACCTCTACACTCGCGGACCCCGCGTCACTCCCGCGGGGTCGTTTGCTTTCTGATCCGACGGGGTGTTCACTCTACCGCTGTTGCCGACGCGCCTCGCGGATCGCGTCGCGCAGGGCGGGCGGAACCGGGTTGAGCGGGCGAGGCTCGGAGGCTGCGCCCGCACCCTTCGCGAGCATCACGGTCGTGCGAAACGCATCGAGATATCGCACGCACGGCGGGCAGACCGAGAGGTGCCGGTCAAACTCTGCGCGCTGCGATTCGTTCAGCGATCCTTCGAGGTAGTCGGAGATGAAATCAATCAGCTCGCGGCAGGAGATGTACTCGTCGACTGCGTTCACTGAGAGTCCTCCGCGAAGTAGGGATCCAGCAACCCTTTGAGCGCCTGCCGTGCGCGGTGAAGGCGGGTTCGAACCGTCTCGGAAGTGGTCTCGAGTACCGCGGCGGTCTCTTCCGTGTCCAAACCTTCGACGTCGCGCAGCACGAGAACCAACCGGTGCTGCTCCGGGAGCTCCTGGATCTTCTCCAAGACCAACGCCCGGACTTCGCTGGCTTGGATGCTCGCGGGGCCTCCGGCGTTCCACGCGCCTCGCGGATTCTGCTGGTGACCGTCGTCCGAGAAGCGAGGGAGCAGCCCCTCGATGCTCTGCTCGGGTCTGCGCCGCTTGGTCCGGAGCTTCATCAGGCAGGCGTTCACGGTGATCTGGTGCAGCCAGGTGGTGAGGCGGGCCCGCCCGTCGAACGCGGGGAGCGCCTTGAAGGCGCTGAGAAACGCGTCTTGTACCGCGTCTTCGGCGTCGGTATCGGATTGGAGCAGGCCACGGGCGACCGAGAGCATTCGTGGACCCGCGAGTTCGACGAGTTCGTCGTATGCCCTGTCGTCTCCCGCGCGCAGTCTCTCGAGCAGAGCACGCTGCTCCGATTCGGCGATGAGTGCGGGGTTAAGGGTGGGCTCCATGCATCCAAGGTTAGCGTGCCGCGGCGGGATCGTCACATTCTGGGGCAGTGGGCGCAATGGAAGCGAGCCTCGGGCATCTCAAGGCGGCTGCGGCCGCGAGGCCGTCGATCGCATAAGGAGTTTCGCCTTGAACCAGCCCCCGCTCGTGAAGTCTCTCGCTGTGGTGTCGTGGGTCCTGCAGGTGATCGTCGCCGGGATCCTGGTGCAGACATTGT
>JBMOHX010000653.1:0-2011 GCA_049317625.1 Phycisphaerales bacterium | reverse complement strand
GAGGCACCGCCCGAACTCAAAGAGCCGCTCCCTCGGATCACGGTCGTTCTTGTACTGCTGCACCGCGTCGAAGACGGTCTGCTTCGTGAGCCGGTTCTTCAGCTCAAACGTCGCGACCGGCAGCCCGTTGATGAAGATGACCACATCCAGTGAGTTCGTCGTCTCCACCGGGCTGTACCGGACCTGCCGCGCGACGGTGAAGACGTTCCGCGTGTACTTCTCAACCGCCGCGGCGTTGCCGGGGTGTGGCGTGCCGTAAAACAAGTCGAGCGAGACTGGCCCATCGCTGACGCCGCGCCGCAGCACATCCACCACACCGCGCTTGGCGATCTCGCCGGTGAGGCGGGCGAGGAACTTGGTTCGCTTCGGTCCGTCCGTGTCAAGGTCGAGCTTGGCGACCTTCTCCGGCTGAGTCGTTGAGAGGAATCCCAGCAGCGTCGGCCAGTCCAGCGCGTGGTCGCGGTCGAAGTCCGCCGCGTTGCCACCCACATAGCCCGCATCGTTCACGAGGGATTCGACGATGAGATTTTCGAGGCCTTTCTCGGAAGTGTCGGTGTGGGCCACGGCTCACGCCCAGCCCTTCTTCTTGAGCACGCTCCACGCGGCAGCGATGTGCTCGGCCGAGAACGTCGCCTTCCGGGCGTTCCACCGATGCGTGAGTTCGACGGCTTGGGCCGCGCTGGCCGCACCCTCGTGAACCGTGACCCAGTGCACCGTCGAGAGCAACTCCATGCCGAACGGCGTCTCGAATCCTTCGATGAGGTCGTTCACCCGTTGAAGTCGATCATGCGTCTCAGCCTTCTGTGCGAGGAACTCGTCAGCTTCACCGACGGCGTCGGGCACCAACTCCAGCATCGTGTCGGGCTTGTTGGCTCCGTCGCCCCATCCACGAATGAAGTGGCCGTCCATGCGAGAGAGCACGTGACGGAGCGTGTCGGCATACGGCCCATACTCGGCCTTCGCAAAGTCGAGTTTCAAGTCCTCACCAGCAGTTTGCAGGAAGTACAGGAGCTTCTGTACTTCAAGCAGAGTGAGGCTGTAGCCCACCTCTGCGTATCGGCTCATCACGGCGACGACCGCCGCACGCCCGGGCGTCATTGCGGGTCGCTTGGTCGTGATCGGCATCGTCGTCGCTTCGGGGGCTCCCGACGGGGCGAACAACAAAACTCGCACGTTTGGCACCGCCGCCAGCGCGGCTTCGATGCGTGGTCGAACCTCAGACCAATTCAGCCCGCCGTTGCCGCAGCCCAGCGGAGGTAGGGCGATGGAACTGATCCCAAGCCGCTTGATGTCTTCCACCAGAGCGACCAAGCCCGACTCAATGTCCTTGAGCCGCGACTTGTGCTTCCAGTCCCGCTTGGTCGGAAAGTTGATGATGTATCGCGGATTGGATAGCCGGCCTAGATCGAACGTGAACATCCGTCCCGGCTGCACCTCGCCGGTCTGGCACGCCTTGGCATACGCGGTGAAGTTGGCGGGGAACGCCTTCTTGAACTGCAACGCGATGCCCTTGCCCATCACACCCACGGTGTTCACCGTGTTGACCAAGGCCTCGACATCGGCCTCCAGCAAGTTGCCCGTACCGCGTTCGATCATGGCTCCGCCTCAATAGTACCAGCTTCTTCGAACCACCACCTCGGGCGCGTGCTTCGCCCCGGACAACGTTTGACGCACGGCAGCGGCCGTTCCCTCGGTCATAACCCCTATTTCGGCCACGGCGGACCACGGAAACATCCGCGCGAAGAGGAACTCTGCCTGTCGCCGACGCTTGCGGTCCCCGTCGGCCACCGTGTCGTTCCAGTAGGTCTCCTTCATCATGGCCCAGTCGATCTTGGGAAGGTCCTTCACATCCGAATACTGTCGGCTCAGGGCCATGTCCGCGTGCCCGTCCGTAAAGCACCAGGGCGATCCCAACCCGCACGCGGCCTCCACGGTGGAGACCAGATGCACCACCTGCTCTTGACCGCCGGTGTACCCCTCGACGTTGCCTTTCGAGATCGTGAACAGCATC
>JBMOHX010000652.1:0-2012 GCA_049317625.1 Phycisphaerales bacterium | reverse complement strand
CGCACCTTCGTACTAAAGTACTTCGGCGGCGTGATCAGCGAGACGCGATCGCTCCCTGTGTCCCACCTGGCTCGCAGCTGCTCCGTGAAGACACGCGTATCGATGAAGCGGCCTTGGATGCGGGTCAGTGGCGGGTAGTCGTATCGGACTACCGCCTCCGAGGGAAGCGCGCGCAGCCTTGGATCAGTGAAGCCGGTCAACGGCGTCAGGACACGCTGTGAACCGGAGGTAAATGTCGAGCGAATAGTCAGCCACTGACCGCGCGACAGCGCGCTGCGATAGGATGCAACGGCGTTCGTGGCGCAACCGAAGTCCGCCTCGCGGGCACAGCCGACACGGGCAGAACCGGAAACCAGTCCGCGCATTGAGCGCCGGCGCCGCGGCGATCGCATCGACCAAAATCTGGTCGGTCGTCGTTACGCCACCAACATAGCTGTTCGCGAGATACGTCTCGCCGCAGGGCTGAGGGTCGCACGCGTCGCCCACTTCAGGCACCCCTGCCGCCCGCTCAGAGTCGATATTGCAGTTGGCTTGAGCAGAATTCTCGACAGTCGGGCAGTTGTCGCAGCTGTCCGCGAGCCCGTCCGAGTCGGCGTCCCGGTCGTCGGCGCAGGTGACGAACGGGTCGCAGCGGTCTCCCAAACCATCTCCATCCGTGTCTGCCTGGTCTACGTTGTTGTCGCCCGGACAATTGTCGCACTGAAGCGGCCAGCCGTCTCCATCGCGATCGGGGTTTCCCTCTGCGCAGTCGTACAGAAACGTGGTCGAGTCAGGGCACGTATAGGTCACCTCCCCGAGGCCGTTGCGCCCCGGTGCCTGCACGTAGGCGCGCTGACCCGTCGGCGTTCCCTGGGCGACCGCCGGAATGGTAATCTGCGTGTCGCTGTCGACCGTGAAAGTCTGCTGGACCGCGCCGATGAACACAGCGCCGCCCGCGAAGAATCCAGTGCCCGTGAGGACGGCGGGCCGGCCGGGGACGACGGTGGCAGGGGACTGTGCCGTCACGGTCGCGGCAATGAACAGGTCTCTCTGGGTCGGGTTCGATGCGAAACTGCAGTTGTCATGGGAGTCAATCAGTCCGTCGCCATCGCGATCGACGATTGTGTCGGCCGGGACGCGCTCTGGTTCCCCGAGCAAAGGAACATCCCAGTCGCCGAGCCAGACCGCGGTTCCATCCCGCAGGGTGCGCATCGATGCGGTGTCTGCGGCGAGCCATGGTGCTGTCTGGCTGTGAGTCGTGCGGGCGAAGTACGCGTCAATCGCCTCTCCGCCGTAAGACCAGACTCCCACGATTCCGAGGCCGGTGGCCCTATCACCGATGAGCAAGCCCGTTCCGGAATCACCTGGTCGCGTCGTGCCCCCGCGCTCGTCCATGCGAACGTTGTACATCGTGCTATCGATGTACTGGGTGCCTCGCGTTGAGCTGCCGGCCGACTGTCTCAGGTTGGGAATGATGCCGCTACCCCATCCATAGCCATTGAGCCCAAAACCAGAGACCCACGCAGGGAAGGAATAGCCTGGGTCTCGCTCGGGTGGGACGAAACGAGCAGGAATCGCTGCGTAGTTCTGCGTGCGCGGCGCCGGTCCGACGCCGCGGTCGACACGCTCTGGCAACACCAGGATGGCGATGTCCGTACCGCCGTAGTTGGCGCCGACCGTCCCGCAGCGAATCCCGTTCGCCACCTGCGCGGGATGAGCGATGCAATCGAGCACTGGGAGCTGCAGGGGCGCGGGCACACCCGTGACCGGAGCACCCGACGACGGACCGAACTGAACCATCGTGATGTTGGGAATGAAGGCAGTGTCGACACAGTGCAGCGCGGTCAGGACGACACGCGGAGTGATCAGCGTGCCGGAACATGAGCTGCCGGACAACAACACGCGCACAACGGCATCGCGTCGCCAGTTCTCCGGGCCATCGACCCAGACGCCATTGCCGTCGAGCACGACGTCATTGCTTCCGCCGACGATGGCCTCCGTACTCGCGGCGACGTCGTCTGGCCCCCCCCCTG
>JBMOHX010000651.1:0-2015 GCA_049317625.1 Phycisphaerales bacterium | reverse complement strand
CTCATGCCCTTCCTGAAGTGATCTGAATCAATCGACAGGCCCCGAGCAATCGGGGTCTGTTGCTTTTTGCACCACCTTCTCCGCGCGCCGCCGAACCGCGAGTTGCTTGTCGTGTCTTGACGGCGATGGAGCTGATCAACGGTGTTCGCGGCCCAGACCGGGCGCGGGGGCCGACGCGTGCCGCGAAGACCGGCTCCCCCTGCCCCCGAACCTCCGGTTGCTTCTCGCTACACCTGCCCGACCCGAACCCGACTGCGAATCCTCCGGAATCTAAACTGCCCGAGAGCTCGCAACCCGGGTCGATACCAGCAGTACCACTTGGTAGGGCGGGCGAAGCTATAGTTCTGCGAGAGCTCCGCCACCATGGTCAGACCTGCTGACCCGACAGTTCTCTCGGTTCACTCGAACCGATGCGCAGGCTCTCTCAGCCCAGGATGCGCCGGATCCTCTTGCCGCCCGATCAACCCAGGTGCCTCAATGGATATCTCAATGAACCGCAGGAAGAAGGGCTTCACCCTCATCGAGTTGCTGGTCGTCATCGCGATCATCGCGCTGCTGATCGGCATCCTCCTTCCCGCTCTCGGCAAGGCTCGCGCCGCGTCCCGTCAGCTGAAGGACTCGACCCAGATCCGCAGCATCCACCAAGCCATGATCCTATGGGCAAGTAACAACTCGGATAAGTACCCGATCCCGAGCGAAGTCGACAGGGGCCACCAGACCCTCGCCAACGGCGTGAAGGACATCACCCGGGACATCTTCTCCGTCCTGATCTACAACGGTTACTTCTCCCCCGAGATCTGCGTGAGCCCGGCCGAATCGAACGGCAACATCAAGATCTACGACCACTATCAGTACTCCGAGCCCCAGGCCGCCGCCGGCGACAAGAAGCTCGCCGCGTGGGACCCCGCATTCCGCGCTCTGAACACTGATAGCGTCCGCACCGGCAACCTCGCGAACGATCCGGGTGGGTTCAGCTACGGCCACACTCCCACCGTCCGCGCTCGTCGTCCGAAGTGGAGCAACTCCTTCCTCTCCACCGACGCCGCGATCGGCAACCGTGGTCCGGCCTACACCAACAGCGGCTCCGGCGCGACCCTCAGCTGGACTCTCCTTAACTCGACCGCCAGAACCGGCGGCGGCACCACCCCGATCGGCTTGGGCTCGAACACCCTCGCCATCCACGGCAGTCGCACCAGCTGGGAGGGCAACATCTCCTTCAATGACAATCACGTCACCTTCGAGACCCGCCCTGACCCCGCGATCGTCCCCTTCGTCTTCACCGCCCTCCCCCCGAACTCACGCACCCAGTTGGACAACGTCTTCGTAAACGAGAACGACATCAGCCGCAATCCCCTCGCCGAGACCTGCGACTCGACCTCTCTTTCCGGCCAGCAGACCAACAACTTCCTCCGCGCGTACACGGGTGGCACCCAGGTCCCGAACGGCTCCGCCACCGGCCCCCTCACCGCGATCCAGCCCTGGTACGACTGATCCTCATGCCCTTCCTGAAGTGATCTGAATCAATCGACAGGCCCCGAGCAATCGGGGCCTGTTGCTTGTTTGCCTCATGGCTTCCCTGAAACCGGGGTCGACCGCTTCCGACTAACTCCCCGGCCGCGCTCATACCCGCGGCTTCAGGAGGTCTGCCATGCCCGAGTTCAAGGACACGTCAACCGGTTACTGCTTCTGGCTGCTCGGCCTGCTCGGCCTCTGCGGCCTCCACAGGTTCTACGCGGGCAAGTGGATCACCGGCATCCTCTGGCTGTGCACCGGCGGGCTCTTCTTCGTCGGGCAGATCGTGGACCTCTTCCTGATCCCGCGGATGGTCGGTCGCCACAACGACAAACTGGCCAACTTCGTCCACGCCGTGAGAGCCGCGTAAACTACTTTCGGGCTTCGTGCGTACAAGCTCCGTGCCCGGCGCCGACACCAAAGAGCTCGTACCCAACGGCTACACTCGCCCGATGGTGAGCCGTTCAACCCTCAACCAACTGCGCCCCGCCGCGGCCCTCTTT
>JBMOHX010000650.1:0-2017 GCA_049317625.1 Phycisphaerales bacterium | reverse complement strand
ATCCGCCCGCTCGGGCTCGCGGTCACTCTCGTGCTTGGAATTGTGCTCGCTCGACGCGTCCGCTCCCGGGTCCACGCCGCGACCATCGCGCGCAGTGCCGGATGGTCGCTCATCGCGTCGTGCGCGGACCTCGCGTCGGTAGCGGTCATCGTCTTCGCGATCGCCGGTGTCGGTCCCGTTTCGTTTCTTCCAGTGTTCGTGCTGGTGTCCATCGCCGCGACTGCATCGATGGTGCCCTTCGGCGCGGGCGTGCTCGACACCGGCGTCTGGCTGGTGCTGACGACGAAGTTCAACGTGCCAAGCGACGCCGCGATCGCGTGCCTGCTGCTCTACAGGGTTTGCGGACCCGGTATCACGCTCGCGTGCGGCCTGTTGTCACTCGTCACCCCGTCTGGGGTGTCACAGACGGTACAGACGACCGGCACGCCCACCGTCCTTCCCCACCGGCATGAATCAGTTTGCCTCCCCCAACCGAAGAAAGTGGCATGAGGCGCTCACACTTCCACCGGCTGACCCGAGCGTTCACGCTCATCGAGATCCTGGTCGTCGTCGTCGTGATCGGCATCCTCGCCGCGATCGTTGTGCCGAGGTTCTCCGACGCCGCGTACAAGGCGAGAGAACAAGTCGCCCTCGACTTCGAGCAGTCGCTCGAAAAGGGTGTCGCCATGTATGTCGCAGCGCACGGCAAGGCACCCCCCAGCTTCTATAGCTGGGTCTCCTACGGCGGCGGAACGACACGCAACTACGTGCGCATCGACAGCAAGATCCGCAACCAGCTCGCGAACCCGCGTGCGGACGTGGTTATCTCGGCCAACCGGATCAAGTTCGTCTTCCCCGAGGGATACACCGCGACCTACGACTACCAGCCCGGCGGTCGTATCCACGCCACGTACAGCCGCAACTGATCGTTCAGTCTCCGCCCGCCGAAGCCATCGGCCGGTCCGCGTACTGGTAGTACGGCAGCAGCACGTACTCCTCGACGCCCGCCTCACGCATGTACGAATCAAGCAGGTAGTACGCCGCGAACCGCTCGTTCTCCGCCACCTGCCCGCCCCTTCCACCGTTGTAGAGCACCGGCCCGAGTTCCGCATCGAACTCAATCTGCGCCATCAGCCGCGCGTGGCCGTTCCGCTCCGTCGGCTCGGCGCGGGCGAACTTCACAACCGGATCCCGCGGGAAGGCGAACGTCCCCGCGTTCAATCCCAGCAGCACGATCTCGCCGTAGATCCCCGTCGCCACGCCCGGCCGCGGCGCGAGTGAAACCCGGCGCGACCGCAGTGGGTTCTCGTGCGCATCGAAGTACGCCGCGGCGACATTCGGCTCGCTCACCTCGTGCGCCGTCGCGCTCCGGTCAGCGCCGTACGTCACCACGCGCGTCGGCCCCGGCCCAAGCAGCGGCAGCAACCGCGTCCGGAGATCGAGCGCCACACACGCGCACCACGTCGCACCCGCAACCACGGCGACCACCCGCGCTCTCGTCACGCACACGCCGATCGCCGCGGGCGCGAACCACACCGCCGCGTACAGCGAACCCCGCTTGATCGCCTCGAAGACCTGCTGATCCACCGCGCCCGGCGCCACCGCGAAAAGCACCGCGATCCACACCGCCGGCACACCCGCGCCCCACACCAGCCGCGCACGCGGCCCCGGCGCAAGCATCGCCCCCAGCGCCGCAACGCCCACCACGGCGTCGTACGCCAGCGGCCCGCCGTCCAGCACGCACTTCACCACCGACGACAGCGAAAGCCCAACCACCACGAACTCAGCCATCCCGCGCCGACTCCACCGCGGCCCGTACCACGCCGCAACCCCCAGCGCACCGACAAAGCAAGCCCCGATCACCACGCCCAACCACCGCGGCACCGCGCCGAGAAACGCCGCGCCGGTGTCGAACCGAGTCATCAACTCGCGCGAGCCCACCGCCTCGAGCACCATCGCGATCGGCACCTTGCTCGTGTGGATGTGCGTCAGTGCGTTCACCGAGTTCACGCCCCGCCGCCAATGAAACCCAACGTCC
>JBMOHX010000649.1:0-2019 GCA_049317625.1 Phycisphaerales bacterium | reverse complement strand
TCCGACATTGGCATACCCCGCCTGCTGCGAATCGCTGATGGCGTAGGCGAGCGAGCCCACTGACCCGGCAGGATGAAGGTCCACCCACGACGCGGCTGTCCCGCTCCACAAGCTGGCGCGACCCACGTCAGCCACCCTGGCATAGCCCACCTGCTGCGAGCCGTTGGAGCCGAGTCCAAATGAGTCCGTGGATCCGATCGGGCTGAGGTCCACCCACGAGCTGGCTGTCCTGTTCCACACGCTCGCGCGAGTCATGCCATCCGCGAAGACGTAGCCAGCCTGTTGCGCGCCGCCGGCGGCCTTGCCGTATGACTCGGTCGCTCCGGCGGGACTGAGGTTGGTGACTGTCCACTGGCCATGGGCGAGGCCGGCAAGCGCCGTGGTGACCGAACCGGCCGCGAACGCGGCCACGCCGACGAAGTTCTTTGCGTACATGTCGCTCTCCCCGGGCCTCCGCGCAGTGCGAGAAGTCGCACTTCGAGGACGCGGCCCTTCAAGAGAGGAGGTTACATCCGCAGGATGAAGCGACTTTGCAAAGAGGTCTCGCAACCGCGAAATGGAGGATCTTTCCGCACCTCCGACATTCCATCGCGAGAAGACCGCTCGGCCTTGTGCTCTCTATCGAAGTCCCGCATCCGGCACGACCGGTTCGGGAACGACGGGCGTGGGCACGCGCCGCGCGGGCAACCGTGATGGTGCCGCCGGAATCTCAACACGCTCCCGCGCCGGCTCAGTCCTCTCTCGCAACCCGCCGACCGGCACCCGGAGGTTGATCGCCGCGTCCGCGCCCTTCCCATACAGGTCCGGCGCGTAGTACTTCCCACGCATCGACTCCGGCTTGTCCATCTCGGCAACCGGGGGATGCTGCCGGCAGTGCTCGTCGTACCGCTCCGCCGTCACCACCCAGCACACCTTCTTCCCAGGCGCGCCGCCGGCGACAACGAACGTCCTTCCGCCGTTCTCCTCGACGCCCGACTCCACATGCAACAGCGGCATCGCCGCGCCCATCGCCGTCAACTGGTACTGCGCATCGCGCGCGATCGCGTCGAAGTAGCGGGGGAGCTCAACCTCCGCGCGCCCGCGCTCATCAAACTCTGCCGTCCCTCGATACATCAACACAGGCTCGGGTCCCTCAGCGCAGTAGTGCATCAGCACCTTGTCCGCGGGTGCGAGCGGGTGATCGATCACAAACGCCTTCGTCCCCGTCGCCCCCGTGTTCCCCTCCGCAAACAGCGCCATCCGCCCCGCGGGCGCAATCCCGAGCAGTCCGTAGGTGGTGTCGTCATCCCGAATGCTCCACCCGATCACCCCGCGCCCGTTCGCCGCGCTCGTCACGCCGACAACCGCCAGCGGGGCCTCACCACGCACGCCCGGAATGTTCGGGCTCACCGCCGAACCAAACACGCCGCCAGCCGAGACACCCACCGTCTCCGCGAAGTACGACTCGCCCTTCACACCGGCGCCCGCCGAGTGGTAGCTCGTCCCACGCACTCCAAAAGCTGCGGTCGTGGCCGAACCCCCCGCGTCCGTGAACCCCGACACCGCAACCGCCCCAGCCCCGCGCGCCGTGAACTGCCCCCCCGAACCGCCTTCGGCTCCGTTCGACGCATAAAGCGTCGCCGAGCTCGCGCTCGACGAACTCGCCGAAATGGCCGCGCCCTCCGCCGTCCCGGAATGGTGAACCCGCAGCACCGAGCCCGTGCCGGTGGAGTCTTTACGCAGATCGACGGCCGCAGAGTCGGTGTTTGTCGAGACGAACAGCGATCCCGGTGACATCGAAATGTACTGATGAATGCTCGTGGGCGAGGTCACGTCCAGGCCCGGAGTCGCGGACCATCCAAGCGGTGGATTGCCAATGGAGATCCGGTTCGTCGCATGCACCCGTCCCTTGAACCACCCCGCAAACCCCGTCGTCTGCAGTTCGTCCGGCACTTCCCCCCACACACCGTACAACCCGCCCTTGAATATCCCGCCCCACCCGTTCGGGCTCGATGTACGGCCAAATACGCCCACCGTGTT
>JBMOHX010000648.1:0-2020 GCA_049317625.1 Phycisphaerales bacterium | reverse complement strand
GTGCTGTTCTCGCCCTCGGTTCCGGACTGTCCGAGTTCACAGTTCGATATGGGCGGTGCTGCCGTCTTGTATCAGTTCGATACTCGGACCGGAGCCGTTTCCCAGACGAGGTTGAACGCGCCTGTCGAGTGCGCCGCATGGTACCGAGGGGAGCTCTATGTCGGCGGTGCTTTCTCGATGCTGTACGATCAGCCGACCGGCCCACTGCTCGTCGAGCGAGGGGGCAACCTCGTACCGGTCCTTTCCGGGCAACTCGTTCGGGCGGACGCTGTAGGGGTGCTCCCTGCCGGCCGGGTTGTGGTGTCTTGGGTGCGGTTCCCCAACGCGAGCTCCGGGTGTTACAACACGTACACAGGCAGCCTCGGCCCGGATGGGGGCCTCGGGGGCAGGACCCCCGTGCTCGGGTTGTGGGATAGTTGGGGCAACGGGTCGCGACAGCTGCTGGTCCTCGGTGCGCGAGTGTTCGGGCGAAGTCTCGCCTCGTCGGGGTGGGATGAGTGGACGCCCGGCGGGTGGATTCCGATCCCCTGGGATACGCGGTCGCTGCCGGGCCTCATCCACGATAGGAAGCTGGTGTCAGGTACTGGGCTCGCGTGGGACGGGGCACAGACAGTACCGTTCCCCGCTGGGGCGACGGGCCAGCCGTGGGTCAGCGCGGATGGCGAGCTGTACGGTAAGTCAGGATCGAACTGGTGCCGACTCGACGGCACCTCGTGGACGCCCATCGCGCCCGCGCCCCCATCGGAGATCGAGCGGTGCTGCTGGCACGCTGGAACGCCGGTGATCTGGACGTCACTCCGGCGTTTCTACCGACTGGTCGGAGGCGCGTGGGTTGAGTTGCCTGCGCCACGGCTGCCCGGTCAGGCGGGCGTGTTCTCGCTCGTTTCATGGAACGGGGATCTCTACGCGGGGGGCGCCGATCTCGCGACGATTGCGGGTAGGTTCTCGATGGCGAAGTGGGATGGTTCGGCCTGGGTTCCGGTTGCCGGGTCACCCGTCGGAACGGTCTACGAACTCGAGGGCGATGGGGATCGGCTCTGGGTGACGGGCAACTTCTTCAGCGCCGGAGGCTTGGTCGCGTCTGGAGTCGCGGCATTGCAGGCCGCGTGCCCCTCGGATGTGGACTGCGACGGGTTGACCTCGATTGTCGACCTCTACCAGTTCGTTGATGCCTGGGACTCAGCTGCCGGGGGTGGTGACTTCGATCGCAACGGGGTGATCGACGGCGATGACATGATCGCGTACTTCGGCAACTTCGATTCGGGATGCTGATCGCGGTTGCGAGCTTAGCCGCTGACCCCAGGCAAATCGCCCTCGCCCAAAAGCCTGAACTCCTTCCGCCGGAGGATCTGACCGCCGAGCGTCAGGTCATCCACCGCGAGCGCGATGGTTGCTTCGCCGCCGCGCTGGTGCATCAGGGGGTAGGCGAAGTGGATCGAGAGTTCTGCACTCAAGAGGCAGAGGCAGAGCTGGCTCAGCGTCTTGCCCTTGCAGAGCTCCACCACCAGCACGTCGCGCTCGCTGAAGGGGAGGTTCTCACGCTTGAGCATGTCTCTCGCCGCGTTGGCCGAGTTGGTGACAAGACGAACGACCGCGTGGTCGGAAGCCTCGTGCACCGACAGCGCGCAGATCTGGCAGTGGCCGTCGAAGGCCTCCACGAGATCGAAGAGCTTGCCGACCTTGTTGGTAAGGAAGACGCTGAACTGCGTCACCGACGGGGGTGAGTACCCGTGGGTGACCTCCATCGGTGAAGGGGCCTGACTCATACCACCGTCTTCCAAAGGGGGAGGCGGGTGCCTCGGTTGGTCGGCAACGCGGGCCTCCGGCCCACGATCATCTAACGCCAGAATTGTAGCATCACCCGGACGGTTTCACAAGAGAACTGTCGGGGCCAAACTCCTCCTGGAATCGGACCGAGTGCCGAGGGAAGCGGGTGCGGCTGGCCCGGGCGCAGCAAAAATGCCGGCGCCGGGGCGGGCTCGACCGTTGGTCATGCACGATCGGTCAGTTCAAACGTGGA
>JBMOHX010000647.1:0-2034 GCA_049317625.1 Phycisphaerales bacterium | reverse complement strand
GAACGCTTGTATGAAAGCCTGCGTATGGATGTGATCAATCCGGTGCTCACCAAGCCCGCGGGGCCGGTCGAGCGATTCGAGGAAGGGTGCCTGAGTCTGCCCGGGATTCGGGGCGACGTCATCCGCCCCCCCACTATCACCATCGAAGCGACGGACCTCGAAGGCACGCGGTTCACCAGCACCGCGACCGGGCTGCTGGCCCGGTGCTGGCAGCACGAGAGGGACCACTTGGACGGCGTGCTCATCATCGATCGCATGATGGAAGGTCACCTCGCGAAGAACAAGAAGCTCATCAAGGAGCTCGAAGAGAACGCGGCGTTCAAGCCGGGAAGGTGAGCCCGATGCGGGTGGTGTTCTTCGGATCCGGCGAGTTCGGCAGGCCGACGCTCGAGCATCTCGCGAAATCCCACGAGGTGCTCACGGCGGTCTCGCAGCCCGACCGCCCCGCGGGCCGCGGCGGGAAGTCGACGCCGACCCCGATCGGCGCGTGGAGCGCCGAGCGCGGCTTGCCGCTGATCAAGCCGGAGAACGTGAACGAGCCGGGTGTGGTTGAGTCGCTGCGAGCGCTGCGCGCGGACGCGTGGGTGGTGATCGCGTTCGGGCAGAAGCTGTCGCCGCCGCTGCTCGAGGGCCAGCGGGCGATGAACCTGCACGCCTCGCTGCTGCCGCGGTGGCGTGGGGCGGCGCCGATCAACGCGGCGATTCTCGCGGGAGATGCGGAGACGGGCAACAGCGTGATCACGCTGGCGGATCGGATGGACGCGGGGCTGGTGCTCGCGACGTCCCGCCGCGCGATCGAGCCCTCGTACACCACGGCGGACCTGCACGCGCTGCTCTCTGCGGATGGGCCGGCGCTCGTGGAGAGCTGCCTCGCGCGGGCTGCGCGCGAGTGGCCCTTTGGTGATGCTCAAGATCCTTCGAAGGTGACGCACGCGAGGAAGCTCTCGAAGGAGGACGGTTGGGTGGACTTCGCGCAGCGCGCGGAATCGTGCCGCAACCGGATCCACGGGCTGAACCCTTGGCCGACGGTGGACGTGGGGTTCCGTGACCTTACATTGAAGTTACTTCGCGCGTCGACCGCGTCCGGTGCGGGTGAACCGGGGGAGATCATCGATCCGGGCGCGGGGCTGGTCGCGTGCGGCGAAGGGACCGCGCTGGAGTTGCTGGAAGTGCAGGCCCCCGGGAAGCGGGCGATGACATGGAAGGAGTTCGCGGCGGGGAGGCGCCCCGAGAAGGGCGAACGTCTGCGCGGGACAGCGCGGCCATGAGCCGGTTCTTCGAGACGCTGTGGGACCTCATCGCACCGGCGGTGAAGCCCAAGCCACCGACCGTCAAGCTCGAACAACCGGCACCCAAGCCAGCGCCGAAGGCGCCCGCGCGGCCGGTGCCCAAAGCGCGGGTTCGCAAGCCGCGGAAGGCGGAACGGTTCGAGGCGATCGCGCGGGAGCAGCTCACGCGGTACGAGATCCGCGTGCGGAAGTGGCGACGCGAGATGACGGGGATTGCGTGGTACGTGACGTACGCGGATGGTCGCATGCAGCGGCTGATCGAGGCCCCGCGGCCCAAGACGGAGATGTCGCTGGCGATTCTGCTGCACGAGGTCGGCCACCACGCGATCGGGTTCAACACGTACAAGCCGCGGTGCTTGGAGGAGTACCACGCGTGGCAGTACGCGTTCCGCGCGATGAACGAGCACGGGGTAGAGATCACCGAGCGGGTGCGGAAGCGGTACGAGGCGTCGATGCGGTACGCGATCGGGAAGGCGAGGCGGCGGGGGATTAAGGCGATACCGGTGGAGTTGGCGGGGTTTTTGGTGGGGGTGGGGGTTGGGTAGGGGGGTGGCTCGCCCGTTGCCGCGGGTAGGGCGGATATTGTTTGCGGCGGCCTTGCACCGACTCGGGTCGGCCTCTGGAGAGGCTGCACGCGCCCGGCGTTCTCCGCTGAACCTCGGCCCCACCACCCGCGTCGCCCTCACCCGATGTAGTCTCCCCCCAATCCCTGGACAAGTCGTATCGCTATCCGCTCGCCCTCCCC
>JBMOHX010000646.1:0-2035 GCA_049317625.1 Phycisphaerales bacterium | reverse complement strand
CACGCCTTCGGCGTGAAGAGGCGGGTCGGGTGGTATGGCGGGGTTGGAGTTTGTGCAGGGCGATTGCGTTCTCCTGTTTTCGGAGCGTGGCGCAAGGTCGAACATCTCGTCCAGGGCCGGCGAAGGTTCACCGCAGACACGTGCACCGCTTCGCGGTGCAGAAGCGGATTGCTGGCCTTCCGGGGGTGCGTCGCAGAGCCGACGCGACCCCCGGCTATTGACGGCGCACGCCTTCGGCGTGAAGAGCTGGCTCGCGTGGTATGGGAGTCTGATTTTGTGTCGATCCTGCGTTCGGCTTGAGGGGAACTCGTACACTTCTCCTCGTTGTCCCGGTAGCTCAGTTGGATAGAGCAGCCGCCTTCTAAGCGGCAGGTCGTGCGTTCGAATCGCGCCCGGGACGTTGGGAAGAAGGCCGGAGGCCGGAGGTCTCAGCAAAAAGCGATAGGACCCATAGGTCGTATGGGTCCTATTCGAGCTTTGCGTGCGTTGGATTCTGCCGTTCGCCGAGAACGCTCCTCAGACGCGACGCCGCCGGGCCGCCAACAGGCCGCCGAGTGCTGCGAGCAAGCCGGCGCCGGGGGCGGGGATCGCGAGAGTGTAGATTTCTTCGATCACGATGCCGTTGTAGTCGGCGTAGCCGATGGCGCCGCCCGGCTGGGAGAGCGTGCGGCCGTCGGCGCCGACGAAGTAGCGGGTGAAGTTGTAGTCGTGGGTGGGGATTTCGTCGGTGCCCTGGTACTTGAAGTTCTCGGTGGCCCAGTCGTTGTTGGCGAGGTCGTAGTCGCCGATGCCGCGGAAGGTGTCGTTGGGGTCAGCGAACCAGATGGCGTTGAGGCCCCCCACTGTCTCGACGGCGGCGCCGGTGACCTGGTGGAAGGAGTTGCTGCGGCTCCACCAGGTGTTGCGGTTGGTGCCGGAGCGGAAGTGGATGACGACGCTGAGGTTGTCGTTGCGGATCAGGCTGGAGTAGAGCTCGAACATGGAGTCGTAGGTGCCGCCGGAGGGGGTGGCGACGGCGCCGCCGTCGGTGTCGATGTAGGTGTCGGGTGCGCCGCCGTAGCCGGTGGTGAAGCTGCGGACGCGTTGGCCGGCGGCCTGGGCGTCGTCCCACTTGTACTTCTGGATGGTGGAGACGTAGCCGCGGTCGGTGAGGTACTGGGTGACGCCTTCGGGGCTGATGCAGGAGGCGCGGGCGGAGTTGGGAGCGAGCGCGGGGTTGCGGAAGGGGATGCTGCGGCTGGCCTCGATGGCGAGTTCTTCGTTGAGGTAGTTGGCCTGGCGGAGCCAGTTGGTCTCGTTCGGGTTGCCGTGGCTGAAGACCTTGGGGGCGTTGAGGGAGTGCTCGGCGCGGTAGAGGGCGCCGACCCACGCGGTGGTGGCACACCAGCCGCCGGTGGGCTGCCACCAGTCGCCGCTGTCGTAGCTGGCGCCGACGGGACGGGGCGCGGGGGTGTTGTTCTGAGTGGCCTTCTGGTGCTGGTACATGTCGAGGACGTTGGTTTGGAAGTGGATGTCCGCGAGGCAGGCGCTGCCGGCGAGGGCGATGACGCAAGTGGCCGTGAACCGTTGGATGTTTGTGTGCACGTTCGGGCTCCTCTCTCGTGATTCGCGGGCGGACAGCGTCCGGCTGGGTGGGACTGCACCCAGCGTTTGCCTTCGGTCGCGAAGGTGTGTGCCGCCACGAGGAGAAACGGAGGATGCGGGCGGGGCTCACGCGATTACGACGCGAATTGTGTGGGGCCCGAGCCGCGAGAGGGGAGGACTACCGCTCGCCGTTCCGCGCAACGAACGCAGCGTACTGCTCAGCGGTGTCGATGCCCGTCGTGTGGACTTCGCAGACCGCCGCGGCGATGCGGTAGCCGTTCTCGATCGCGCGGAGCTGTTCGAGCATCTCGGTGCGTTCGAGCGGCGTTGAGGGGAGCGCGGCGTACTTCTTCAGGAAGCCCACGCGGTAGACGTAGAGGCCGACATGCTTCAGCGGTGGCGCGGCTGCTTCGCCGCCGTCGCGCGCGAAGGGGATGAGGGAGCGGGAGAA
>JBMOHX010000645.1:0-2035 GCA_049317625.1 Phycisphaerales bacterium | reverse complement strand
GGTGCTCGGCGCGGCAGGTGTGGGGTCAGTCTGGATGCAAGCTCGAAGTAACGCCGCGGCGGCCGCCCGCGAGGCACCAGCGACTCCGCAAGCCGCGGCCCCGGGTGCCCCGTCCTCTCCCACATGAGGCGATTCGATGAGTTCGGGGGCTGCGAAAACGAGCCGCTCGTTCGCGGAACACCTACCGCTTCATGCCCGCCCGATCCCAGCTTCGCTGGTCTGCGGCGCTGTCGAATCCGCGGCCGCACTCGGGGCACGCGCCGGTTTCACCCAGGCTGCCGAGGTCGTAGACGCAGTTCGTACACGCCCGCCCGCCCGCCGCGAGCACCGCCCGTTTGATCCGCCGCTGCCCGCGCGCGATGGCGAAGATCGCCACAAAGAGTGGGGTGAAGAAGTACACAGGGATGCCAAGCGAGAGCCAAAGGTTCGGCGTTTTCATCGCTGATTGCATCACCGGAAGTCGGAAGAGCGCCGCTGCGGCAACGATCGCAACCAGGGGCAGCGCCATCCACCACCAGAGTCGACGGACGACCGGGGGTACCGGGGCGGCGGGGTGAGTCGATGGCGTCGTCACATCTGAAGGGTATCCACGCGGCCTCGATCCGAACCCCGCACCGACGCGCCCCGACTCCGAGTACGAAACCGGCCCCTTGCACAGGGGCCGGCTCTTGAGAGAGAGATAGTCTTTACTTTTGGACTTTCGCGACGCTGACCTCACCCTGCCGCGCGAAGTCGATCGCCTCGCCGAGGATCCGCGCCGACTCCTGCGGTGCATGGAATCCCATCGAGTTCTCCGCCGCGACGAAGTCCAGCCGCCACTGCGCCTTCCGCTGCAACTCACGCGCGGGAGTGAGCGCCGCGTCCGAAACGCCCTGTCCCTGCGCGCGATCGATCGCCGCGATCAGCGCGACCACCGCGTTCTCCGCGCGGTCCATCAGTCCGCGCGTCCGGTCCTGGATCGCCTCCACCCGCGACTTCATCTCCGTCTCCGAGTACGGATGGCACGTCAGGCAAGCCTGCGAGATGTTCAGCAGCGGGCTCCGCACGTGGTGGCTGCTCACCTTCACCGCGCCCTCGCGCACGTACGGCATGTGGCAGTCGGCGCACGCCACGCCGCTCCGCGCGTGAATGCCCTGGCTCCACAGCTCGAACTCCGGGTGCTGCGCCTTCAGCACCGCCGCGCCCGTGATGCCGTGGCTCCAATCCTTGAACCCCGCACCGTCGTAGTACGCCTCCATCTGCTGCACCTTGAGCCCGTTGGCCCACGGGTACGTCACGACTTTTCCCTCGCCCTTGAAGTAGTACTCGACGTGGCACTGCCCGCACACCATGCTCCGCATCTCTTGGCGCGACGCGTCAACGTTCGGGTCGTACGGTGAGTCACGCCCTTCCTTCCGCCATCGCTCGATGCTCGGCAGGTGCGGCGCGGGATCAGTGCTCTTCGCAAACTCCGCGATCCCGTTCAGGAACCCCGGCCGCGTGATGCGAAGCTGCATCGACTGGGGCTCGTGGCAGTCGACGCACCCCACCGGGTGATCAACCAGCTTCGTCGCCTCCAGGTACGGCATCTTGCACACGTCCTCAAAGCCCTTCATCAACTGCGCCTTGCCGTTCTTCGAGAGCAACGCTTCATCGAGAGTCCCTGGCGCGCCGGCCTTGATCCCGGCCTCGCGGTACGCAACCGACGTCGACGCGTGGCAGTGCACGCACGCCCCCGGCTGCTGCTTCTTGTGCACCCGCTCGGTCTCGCGCTGATCCTGAAGCATGTACGCGTGCCCACGCTCCTCGCGGTAGTCAATCGCGAACGCGTACCCGCTGAAAAGCAGCTTCCACTGCGCATCATCGTCGAGCTTCTGAAACGCCTCGCTTCCGCCGTACTTCGTCCGCTCCTGATCAACCGTTCGTCGATAGGAGTCGTACTGCCGCGGGAAGTTCCTGCCCCACTCGGCCGGATCGATCGTGTTCTCCGTCACCTGCGCGATCGTGAAACCGCTCTGCCGGCCCTCCTGTTTCCGCTCGGAGATGTTCGCTTTCA
>JBMOHX010000644.1:0-2044 GCA_049317625.1 Phycisphaerales bacterium | reverse complement strand
TCGACGAACCGGGAGACGGAGTCGATCGGGATCCATCGGACTTCCGTGTACTCCCAGCTCAGCTCCACCGCGGCGATGGGGTTGTCGTCAAAGGTGCCCAGGTCGCAGCGCAGCACGATATCGTCGCTCATCACCGCGTGATCTCGCGCGTACGCGATCGGGGTCAGCTCGCAGGAGAGCCGGTCGAGCCCGAGTTCCTCGGAGATCTCGTCGCGCAGGTGACCGCCGATGAACTCCATGCCGAAGCGGTCGGTGGTCGGCGCGGGAACCGCCATCCCTCCCGATGGGCCGAACTCCCAGCATCCCGGATAACGGCTGACCTGATCGCCGCGTTTGCCGAGGAGGACGTACTGTCGGCCCCCGCCGTCTTTGGCGAGGAGCAGGCCGGTGACCGCGAGGAGGCGCGCGCCGGTGCGCACGCGCGGGAAGACGGCGAGCCGCGAGTAGCGATCCCGCGACACGTGCACGTGGGCGTGCTCGATGTCCACGGTCTTCACGGAGAGGATCGGGCCGTCGTACAGGCGAGGGTTCACGCGGCAGAGCGCGTCCCACTCCGCGAGCACGGCGGGCGAGGCCGGCGGCGGCTCGTCCCGTGCGATGGTGACGAGTACATCGGGAAGGCCGATCGGCCAGACTTCGACACCGGCGATGTCGTCGTATGTCTGCATGCGCTCCACCCGCGGGCATTGGACCTTAAAGGGATGATGGTAGAAACCCCCGTCGTCTCAGGAAGGGGGAAGCTGTGGCCAAGTCGCGGGGTGTCAACGCGGACGGCGCGGCGGGCGCTACTCATCCTCCACGGTCGACGTGGTTGAGGGGTCGATCACGGCGGAGGCGTCGTAGTCGAGTCGCTGCTGCGGCGTGAGCAGCGAGAGCGCTTCGTTGCTGACCCGAACACGCTGCGCGCTGGCCGCCCCCAGAAACAGGTTCAGGGGCGAGGTTCGACCGTCGGTTCGGGTCTTGTCGTCGAGCAGCACGTAGCGCGCCTGCTCGATCGCGGTCGAGCGAGCCCGCTCGAGCGCCTCCGATTTCGCGGCGGAGAGGATCGATTGGAGGCTGGAGCGCTGTTCCGGGGTGAGCTCGATCTTGAGTACTTCGCGAACGACCGGGTAGCGATCGGGGTCGCTCAGGTTCTTGTCGAACGCGCCGATGGCGCGGGTGATGATCTGGAAGACGAGCTTGTCCGCGAGCTCGGCGGGGAGCGAGCCGATGAGCGGCTCCACGATGGCCGCCGCGACCCGTTCCTGATTCTGGTTTGCGGAGAGCAGTTCGTTCAGGGCGTTGCGCTCACGCTGGCGTGCCTCGTCGCTTCCGTCGTACCCGAGCCTCACGTTCGCGTAGTACGCGAGGAGCGCGCGGCGCTGTCGGACGAGGGCCGCGTCGCTGTCGCGATCGAACTTCCCGAGCAAGTCGCGGAGTTCTTCCTTTGCTTCGGGATCAAACCGATTGGTCGCGAAGAACGTCCAGAGATCCAGGGGCATCGGCTGAGGCGCAGCGCGGAGAAGCAGAGCCCGGCGATGGGCTCGCTCGAACTTCGGAAACAGCGTCTGCTGCTCGGGCGTGAGGATGGCGAGCAGGTCCGCGAGGAGCTGGCGCTCGACGACTCCCGCATCCTTCACCACCTTGGCTTCGCTCTCTCGCATCTGCTCGAGCGTGGGGTCGTCGCGCACCGTGCGCTGGTGCCTGTTGATAATGCGCGCGACCTGTGTCCGGGCGCCGTCGACGAGGAGTGTGACGGCGGACATCTGCTCGGGCGTTGGGTTGATGGCGCGACGGAACGTCTCCGCGGTCGTGGCGGGGACGACCGCGCGAACATCGCCGTACTCGACGAGTTCGGCGATCAGCGTGCCGGGCTGCATCGCCAAGGCGGCGCGGGCGCAGACAATCGTACAGACGAGGGCAAATCCGAGAAAGCGTGTCCATCGCATAGGGGGCCTCCGCGGAGCGTTCTTCGGTGCGGACGCGGTCTTGGATTTCGAGAGGGCAGATACGCGAGGGGGAATGGTGGAAGCGGGAAGCCGCGGCTGGAAAGCCGCGGAGACCC
>JBMOHX010000643.1:0-2047 GCA_049317625.1 Phycisphaerales bacterium | reverse complement strand
CACCGGAGGCGGCTACCTCACCAGCCCGCTCTGGTCTCGCAACGGCGGCGTGTACGCCGCGGCGAACCCGCTGGTCAGCACGCAACCATCCATGCGCCGCATCTCCACCCGCGGCGGGAATCCGCAGTTCGGCGCGGCCTCCGACCGGCTCTTCCTCACGGTCCGCGAGGGCGGGAACGACTCCGACAAGGTCTCGCTCATCAGCATCCCGCTCGGCGCAAGCGTGCCCGGCGAGGGCGAACGCACGCACTACAAGAGCGACTGGGCGACCGAGTTCCGCGTGAGCCCGGACGGTGGCACGCTCGCGTTCGCAGAGCGTTACAACGTCTTCGTGACGCCCTTCATGGACACGGGCAAGGCGATCGACGTGAGCCCGAACGCGAAGAACGTGCCGGTGGTGAAGGTGACGACGAGCGCGGGCCAGTCACTGCATTGGTCGGGTGACTCGAAGAACCTGCACTGGTCGCTCGGCCCGACGCTCTACACGCAAGTCGCGAACGCCGTGATCACGGGAGCGGCTTCGGTGATCCCGCCGCGCAAACCTCGCAGCCCCGCCCTCCCGACGAGACCGCCCTCGGCTTCAAGCACTCCTCCGACGTGCCGCTCCGCGCAGACGGCTCCACAAGCACCATCGCGGTCGTCAACGCCAAGCTCGTCACGATGGCGAACCCCGAAGGACCGTTCGATCCCGCGTCCCGCGGCACGCGCGTCATCGACAACGGCGTCATCGTGATCGAAGGGAACCGCATCAAGGCCGTCGGCCCGTCGGACCAAGTGAAGGTGCCCGCCGGTGCGCAGGTGTGGGACGCGACCGGGCGGGTGATCACCCCCGGGTTCATCGACGTCCACGCCCACGGCGGGCAGGCCGAGAACGGGTTCACTCCCCAACGAAACTGGATCGGCCACGCGAACCTCGCCTTCGGCGTCACCACGATCCACGACCCCAGCAACGACACAGAAGCCATCTTCGCGGCATCCGAACTCGCGAAAGCGGGCATGATCCTCTGCCCCCGCACCTTCTCGACAGGCACGATTCTCTACGGCGCAGCCGGCGCGTACAAGGCCGAAATCGAGTCGCTCGACGACGCGATGTTCCACCTCTCTCGCATGAAAGCCGTCGGCGCCTTCAGCGTGAAGAGCTACAACCAGCCCCGCCGCGATCAGCGGCAGATGGTGCTCGAAGCCGCGCGTCGGCTGGGCATGATGGTCGTCCCCGAAGGCGGCGCGCTCTACCAGCACAACATGTCGATGGTGGTGGACGGCCACACATCGGTCGAGCACACGGTCCCGGTACCAGTGCTGTACCGCGATGCGCTCCAACTGTGGGGCCAGAGCAGAACCGGGTACACACCGACCCTCGGCGTCGCGTACGGCGGCATGGGCGGCGAGAACTACTGGTACGCGCGGACGAAGGTCTGGGAGAACAAGCACCTGCTGCGCTTCGTGCCGCGGTACATCGTCGATCCTCGTTCGCGCCGCAGAGTGGATGCGCCGGACGAGGAATGGAACCACATCGCGCAGTCCCGCATCGCCAAGGGCGTGCTGGACGCGAAGCAGTCGCTCACCGTCGCGGCGGACGGGGGCGGCGGCGGTCCGACACTCGGCGCGCACGGCCAACTCGCCGGGCTCGCGGCACACTGGGAGATGTGGATGTTCGTGCAGGGCGGCATGACCCCGTTCGAAGCCCTGCGAGCGGCGACGATCGACGGCGCGTGGTACGTCGGGCTCGACAAGGACCTGGGCTCGCTCGCACCCGGCAAGCTCGCGGACCTTGCGATCTTCGCACAAGACCCGACAACTGACATCGGGAACACGGCCACGATCTCACACGTCATGCTCAACGGCCGGCTGTACAACGCCCGCGACCTCAGCCAGGAACTCCCGGTCAAGTCGCCAGCACCGACGCTGTTCTTCGAAAAGCTCCAACGCGGCGAATCGACCCCCATGGCCCTCGACGCGATCATGCGAAAGGCCGCGGAAAGCGGCGGTCAGTGCGAAGCCTGCGGCCGCACCCACAACTGAACGCGGTGCAGCCGTGGCAGCCGCA
>JBMOHX010000642.1:0-2052 GCA_049317625.1 Phycisphaerales bacterium | reverse complement strand
CGCTCCCCGCGTGGGACGGGTGTTGGGCGCGCTGGTGCTCTGTTTGGAGGTATGCCATGAAGAAGTTGATCGGCGTGTTGCTCGTAGCGGCGGCGGCGACGGCGGCTCAGGGCCAGGTCGCGCAGCGGACGCAGTTCTCGGTCGAGCTCTCGCTCGACGGGTCGAGCTGGTCCCATCAACTGGACCTTCCGACAATCTTCAGCGGTCGCGCGTTCGGTCGCGTCACCGTGAGTTACGTGAACAACGGCACCGCCGACCCGCTCTTCTTCAACGGCGGCCGCTTCCAGCCCACGATCGCAGGTTGGAACACCTCCAGCGACACCGTCCTCCCGTTCAACGCGACCGGCCGCGTCGTCGCTGACTTCGGGGCCACCCCGGTCCTCGGCCGCGTCTTTGGGGCGACCACCGTCTCTGCCATCACAGCCCACCAGTACAACTTTGCTGGCACAAGCTATCTTCGCTTCGCCGAGACCGCGGCCACGAACCACCCCGGCCAGGGTTCGGGCACCAACAACGTCACCGGCGGCGCGGGGATCAACTGCTCCAACAACACGCTCTCTCCCCAACCGGGCATCGTGAACCTGCCGCTCTTTGTGTGGGGTATGAACATCGACAACCCCCAAGCCGGGCCGCGGACGATGTCGTTCACGATCCCGCAGGAAGCTTTCCGGACTTCGGGCGCGACGGCGAACCCGCCGAACACCCGCTCGGCGACCTGGGTCACGAGCACCTCGCCGTTCACGGCGGTCGAGGCTCCGACGCTCGACACCATCGGCGCGACGATGACCTTCACGCCCGCCCCCGGGGCCTTCGCGCTGCTGGGTATGGGTGGATTGGTCGTCGGTCGGCGGCGGCGCTGATCAACCAACGACCCCGCTTGGCGTGTCCTGAATAACGCACCCCTCGGCGGCAGCAACCGTCCGAGGGGTCTTTCGTTCTTGCCTTGAACAGTCGACCCTCCCCGATCGGAACCCCTCTCGACCCGCGAAAGAGGAGCAACGAGGCCCCCGCGCGGGCTACTGGTGTCACTGAAACCGCGCCGGTCTCAGTGCGAGCAACCGGTGTCTCGCGTCGGCGCGTCGGGCTTGCGCAGAATCAGTTCCCACGACAACGCGAAGCGGGTTGTCGTGGCACCGGAGTCGACGGGCGCTGGGTGATGCTCGCATGAGCGGGGACCGCTCATGCAGACCCAGCGGGCGGAGCCCGCTGCCACGCCGCTGCAAAGTGGCAGCGGCATTTTGCCGCTGGGTCTGAAAGCCCGCTCCGCGGGCGTGTCGCGGCAATCGCGCAGCTGGCCCGGGCGGCCAGAGCCCGCCCGAAGACCCAGCGGGCGGAGCCCGCTGCCACGCCGCTCAGTACGTCAGCACCGAGTGCACGTCCCCGATCGCCCGCAGCTTGTCGCGCCCGTGGAGCGCGACGAGTTCGATGAGCACCGTGATCCCCGCGACCGCGCCCCCCAAGCCGCGCACCAGCTCGCACCCTGCTTGCATAGTGCCCCCCGTCGCCAGCAGGTCGTCCACCATGAGCACCCGCTGGCCGGGCTTGATGCCGTCGGCGTGGATCTCCAGGCAGTCCGTCCCATATTCCAGCGCGTACTCGGCGCGCTTCACCGCCCGCGGGAGCTTGCCCTTCTTGCGGATGGGGACGAACCCGGCGGAGAGGGCCTGCGCGACGGCGGTGCCGAAGATGAAACCTCGGCTTTCGGCGCCGACGACGATGTCGATGTTCATGGTGCGGTAGGGGTTGGCCATAAGTTCGACGGCGAGGGCGAGCCCCCTGGGGTCGGCGAGCATGGGGGTGAAGTCTTTGAAGACGATCCCGGGCTTTGGGAAGTCGGGGACGTCGACAATCAGGCTCCGGAGCTGTTGCATGGGCCTCAGTGTAACCGGCGTACACTTGGCCAGAGATGAGCAAGCCCGAACCCAATGACACGCGCGCTAGCGCGAAACTCGAGACGGTCGAACCGGTTGGCAAGCGAGTGCTGATCCGCAAGGATCAGGACAAGAAGCAGACCAAGTCCGGCATCCACCTCCCGGACAAGATCGAGATCCC
>JBMOHX010000641.1:0-2054 GCA_049317625.1 Phycisphaerales bacterium | reverse complement strand
TCGCCGTTTACTCCAACTCCTCCACGTTCACCGGTCCCATCACCGCCACCGGCAGCAACAGCCCGGCCTCCGGCCAACGCGGCGGCGCCGGCACGATCTACCTCCAGCCCGCCTCGCAGTCCTTCCCCGACATCATCATCGACGCCGGCGGCAACGGCACCCCCCCCGCTGCCCTCACACTCGTCAGCACCGGCCCTCGCCTGAACTCCGTGACCTCTCGCGGCGGGAGCAACGCGCGATTCCCCGACGTCACCCGCATCGACCTGCCCCTGGTTCTGACGACGAACAGCGTCACCCGCTTCGATACGCTCACAACAATCTCCGGTGATTTCAGCATCGCCTCCGGTGCTCAGGTGAGGTTGGACTCGCTGGTCTCCTTCCCGCAGTCGGTCAACCTGCTCGGCGGCGCCGGGCTGCTCCTCCCCACCAGCCCGGTTTCGATCGCTGGAAATCTCTCCCTCGCCGCGGCGGGGAACAACATCTCCTGGCCTGCCGCGATCCCGTGCTCGATCACCGTCGCAGGCGACTGCACCATCGACGCGAACTCGACCTTCAACGGCAACGCCCTCGGCTTCCCCGCCGCGACCGGGCCGGGGGCGGGAACGTCCTCGACCACCGGCGCTTCGGGCGGCGCTGGCGCGGGCCACGGCGGCAACGGCGCGACATCCGCGACCTTCGCGGGCGGACTCGCGTACGGATCGCTCTCGCAGCCGACGACACCCGGGAGCGGCGGCGGCAACTTCCAGGCCTCAATCGCCGGAGCGGGTGGCGGCGCGGTTCGCCTCAACGTCGCTGGCACCCTCACCCACAACGGCACGATCACGTGCAACGGGACCGCGGGAGTGAGCGCTGCCGGTTCCGGTTCGGGCGGCTCGATCTGGATCAGCGCGGGCTCGCTCGCGGGCTCGGGTTCCCTCGGCGCCAACGGTGCCAACGGCGGCTCATCCTGGGGCGGCGGCGCGGGCGGCCGCATCGCGGTCTACTCCAACGCCTCCACGTTCACCGGTCCCATCTCCGCCACCGGCGGCAACAGCACCGCCTCCGGCCAACGCGGCGGCGCCGGCACGATCTACCTCCAACCCGCTTCGCAGTCCTTCCCCGACATCATCATCGACGCAGGCGGCACCGGCACCCCCCCCGCTGCTCTCACGCCCGTGAACAACCTGCAGTTCGCACGCTCTCTGCTCGCCCGCGGCGGTTCCAACACCCGACTGATCGACTTCGTCCTCAGCCAGCAGCCCATCATCATCTCGCAGGCCTCCCGGACCGAGTTTGTCCTCCCGCTCTCGCTCCCCACGAGCCTTCGGGCCGAGGGTGGCTCCGCGATCACTCTTCCCTCTGGCGACAACACGCTCGACGGCTCTCTCGAACTCCGCGGCACCTCCAGCACGCTCACGTGGAACGGACCGGACCAACTCCGGCTCACGACTGGTGCCGGCGCGGTCATCGACGCCACCTGCTCCATCAGCGGCACCGGCAGAGGTTTCCCGGCTGCCACCGGCCCTGGGGCCGGGCCCAACAGCACAACCGGTGCCTTCGGTGCCGCGGGCGCCGGGCACGGCGGGCGCGGCGCGGCGGCCGGGCCCCAGCCGGGCGGTCTCGCCTACGACTCCGAAACCAATCCCAACGAACCCGGCAGCGGCGGCGGGAACTATCCGAATGCAAGCGGCGGCTCCGGCGGCGGTGCCCTCCTCTTCACCGTGAACGGCACGCTCACCCTCAACGGCTCGATCGTCATGAACGGCACACAGGGCGTGGGTGCCGCGGGCGCCGGCTCCGGCGGCTCGGTCTTCATCAACGCAGACCGCCTCGAAGGTTCCGGCACCATCACCGCCGCGGGCGGAACCGCCGGCGGCAACTCATGGGGCGCGGGCGCCGGCGGCCGCATCGCCATCTACGCCTGCGACCTCACGCTCCCGGTCTCCAACATCACCGCGCCCCGCGGCTTCAGCAACAGCAATCAGGCCGAAGCCGGCACCATCTCGTTCGGTTCTTCTGGGATCACCATCACCCAGCAGCCCCCGAGCCTCACCGTGCTCTCCGGCTTCCCGCTC
>JBMOHX010000640.1:0-2057 GCA_049317625.1 Phycisphaerales bacterium | reverse complement strand
GTCCCAGTTGCCGAAGAAGCTGATCACATCGTCCCCGTCGACGCTGCTGTCGCCGTTGAAGTCGGCGGCGAGGTCGTTGACATCCCAGGCGGCGAAGAAGCCGATCACGTCGTCGCCATCGACCCCGCCGTCGCCGTTGAAGTCCGCCGGGCAGGTCTCGCACACATCGGGGATGCCGTTGTAGTCGGCGTCCACCTGGGTGCCCTGCGCCAGCTCACGCCCGTCGTTCAGCGTGTCGCCGTCGCAGTCGGGGAGGTTCGGCTGGCAGGTGTCCGGCACGCGGTCCGGGCGGCCGCGGCTGCCGCCGTCGGCGAGGTACGCCTCGATGTCGGCGAAGTTCTGCAGGGTTGCGGTGGGGAAGCCGCCGCCCGGGTGCGCGATCTCAAGGGTGAGGCGACGGCGGATGGTCTCGCGGCTCTTGTTGCGGATGTTGGGGCCGGTGCCGCCGGTGCCGTTGGGGCCGTGGCATCCGAAGCACGACGTGTTGAAGAACAGGTCGCCGCCGGCGCGGATGCCGGTGGGGCCGCCGTCAAAGTCAGGGAGCAGGCCGCTGACGATGTCGCAGGTGTCGGGGATCTGGTTGCTGTTGCAGTCCTGCGCGAAGCCGGAGGAGATGTCGAGGGCGTCATCGATGCCGTTGCTGTTGCAATCGACGATCGGGATGCGGCGGTAGACCTTGAAGTTGTCAAGCCCACACTCGACGATCGACGCGGTGCCCGCGTCTGTCGCGGTGAACCGCAGCCGCATGTTGGTCGTGATGGTCACACCGGCGGTGTTGAGCTGCGCCTGCGTGATCGCGTGCGGGGTCCACAGCAGGCCGTTGCTGCCGATGTGCGAAGCCACGCGAGTCCATGGCCCCGTGGTGCCGTTGCTCGAGATGTCGACGAAGATGCCGTCGACGTTCTCCGCGGGGACCGTGAGGTTGTTGTAGTAGTCGTAGCAGATGATCACGTTGCCACCGGCACGTCCGCCGCCGAGGTTGACGAGGTCGAGCGCGGGGGAGGTCAGGATCACGCTGCCGCCGTCGACATCGGTGTTGCCCGCCACGTTCTGCGTGAGGTAGCACTGGCCCGAGCCGTCAGAGTCCGAAGCCGGGTCGTAGGCCCACGCGCCATCGTTCACCGGAACGCCGCGCTGCCAGCCGCCGGAGGTGGCGCCAGAAACAGTGGCCGCCCAGCCGAGGTTGGTCTGGAAGTTGTCGACAAAGACCTGCCTGTCGGCGGGGGTGATGATGCAGGGGCACCCGCAGGCCGGGGGCACCATCTTGTAGATCGCGCCCGCGATGCTCACGATGTACAGCTCGCCGATGTTGTCCTCGCCGAAGGCCACGATGCTGCCGACCGCGAGGTTCGACCACGTCGTCTGATCGGTCTGCGTGGAGCCGTTCCAACGGAACGACTTCACGTAGCCCCCGCAGTAGTCGGCGAAGAAGAACGTGCCGTTGAGCGCGGGAAGACCCGGCCCGCGGTACACGTACCCGCCGGTGATGGAGCAGGCGCCGTCCGCCACATGGCCCTCGACGCGGATCGGATCGGTGTACGTGCCCAGCAGGGTGCAGTTCGCGTCGACCGGGCCCGCGACGAAGCCCTCGCGGCAGTCCCACCCGTAGTTGCGCGTGCCGACGGTGTTGATGTTCGAGCCGGTCAGCGCGGGCTGGAAGTTGATCTCCTCGAACGCGTCCTGGCCGACGTCGGCGATCCACATGTCGCCGGTGAGCTTGTCGAAGCTGAACCGCCACGGGTTGCGGAGGCCCATCGCCCAGATGTCATCGTTCCACGAGGCGTTCGGGCTGCCCGCCGTCGCCGACGGGTTGTCTGTCGCGCGGTAGTTGCCAGCGGCGTTGTCGACATCGAAGCGAAGCATCTTGCCGAGAAGGCTTCCGGTGTTCTGCGCGAGCTCGTTCGGGTCGTTCGCGCTGCCGCCGTCGCCAAGACCCCAGTAGAGCTTGCCGTCAGGCCCGAACTCGAGGTGACCGCCGTTGTGGTTCGCAAACGGCTGCGTCTGCGTGCGGATGATGACCGCCGGAGTCGCGGGGTCGTACGCGTTGGACGTGGCGT
>JBMOHX010000639.1:0-2068 GCA_049317625.1 Phycisphaerales bacterium | reverse complement strand
TTTTCACCAAGTGTGATGACTTGATGCGGGAGCTTCTACTGGTCACCATCTGCCGGTGTCTGGAGCGGTCCTCCTTGCGGATCGTGATCGGGCTGCAATCGGAGTTCCTGGATCTGTTCTGGGACTCCGTCTCGGCGGTCCCGGGACACGCTCACGTTTTCGTCGACATGAGCGACCGCGTCGTACGCTTGAGGCCATTCTCCCGGGAGCAAGCAAAGGAAGTCCTATCTGAGCTCCTCGCCCCTACGACCGCGAGTGCAGACCAGCACTGGAAGGACACGGTGTCCGATTTCTGCGATACACTCGTTTCTCAACTCGTGAGAACGGACGGGCTGGGTCGCTTGCAAACCGCCGTGGAGGTCGTGGTGCCAGCGGAGCTGCAGCTGATAGGTTGGACCCTCGAGCAGCGCACCGGGACACTGAGGGCGTACACTCGCGAGCGTCTCGGGGTACTTGGAGGCCGCAGCGGCCTCTATCGATTGTTTTTGGATGACCTCTTTGAAGGCGCTGGCGCACTCACGCTCGGTGTAGTCACCGAACAAGGTTTCTGGCGGTTCCTCGCATTGTTCGCAGACAAGCGGATGGGTGAATCGTCGATAACCGTCGCAGACGGTGCCCGCGCGATGCATGTGCGTGAGTCGCTTGCGTTGTCTGTCATGGAGTTCCTCCGTGAATCTCGCGTTTTAAGGGCGCGCGGTCCGGACAAACCAAGCGCCGACACCGTCTACGAACTGCAACATCCTCTGCTGCGCGATGTCATCGAGGAAGCAGGCCACCCAAAGTGGCGAATAATCAGGCAGCGTCAGAAGCGGCTCGAGTTTTACGCCTCCGAGTGGCGTCGTCGCACTCAAGGTGCGCCGTTGCGGCGGGGCCGCCGTGTTCTCGTAGCGATCGGGCGTCCCCCCGTCGGTTTTGTCGAACTCGTCGCGCTCCGCACGACACCAATGAGCCGAGAAGTTCGAAGTATGATGCGCTTCGCAGCGTTGAGCCATGCTGTCAGAGCCGGCGCCGTGGTGCTTTGCCTCTTCGGGTACTATTGGGCGTTGGGCCTCTGGCCCCTTTCCGTGCATTGGTATCGCAGCCCCTTCCTGTCTCGCGAGCAGATTTGTGACCCCGCAAAGGCGGAGGGCACGTATTGCCTGCTCCGAGCGGCGGCCGCCGGAGACTTAGGCGCCGTTCGCTACATCGCGGAACGCGGGGCCGATATTGAGGCCGTTGATGCCAATGGGGAAACGCCCCTATACATCGCGTGCACGCAGTACGGCGGCAACATCGAGTGTGCCGAGTACTTGCTGCTGCGGGGTGCCAATCCCAACGCGCCGAACAAGTTCGGGTACACCCCGATCCACGGGGCTGCATATCTGGGCAACCAGCGCCTCTTCGACCTGCTCGTGAACAACGGCGCGGATCCGCGACACGCGGACATCGAAGGCATGACGCCTTTGCACAAGGCTGTGCGTTCAAAGAACGAGCAGGGTTCTGCGCTGATTATCCAAGCTCTCTGCACAACCCTTGCAGCGAACCCAGACCGGGGGGTCAACATCAACGCGGCTGATATTGCCGGGAACACACCCTTGCACGCGGCTGTGATGCTCGCAAACGCTGCCAAGGTCCGGCAACTGGTGCAGCTGGGCGCAGCCCCGCAAGCGAAAAACGCTGTGCAGTGGACGTGCCGAGAACTAGCCCGGCAACTGCACGACCGGGCGCCCTCTCCGTCGCGGCGAGAAATCCTGGACATCTTGTCGGACTAGCAGGTTATCGAAACACTGACTCGTCCCTCTGCGCCGACGCTTCCCAGACGACTTTCTGCCCCTCGGTCCGCGGTCGGTAATGCCGAAAATCCTCGAAAAGGGCAGTTGCAGGGGGGCAACACGCGGATCCGCGAGATACACCCTGATCGTGGGGGTCAAAGCGCGGTTGACTGCCGGCATCCACACCCGCAGGAGCACGCGGCGCTGAGCCACCCTTCCCACACATCGCCAAAGTTACTAGAGATCAGCTCCCGTGTTCGGTCGAACGCATACTCCGCTCGCCCGGGCTCGAGATGGCCCTGATGATCCAGAACGAA
>JBMOHX010000638.1:0-2068 GCA_049317625.1 Phycisphaerales bacterium | reverse complement strand
TTACCTTGCGCCACCCCGGTTTCCCGGCCTGGCGGTGAGGTCTCCACTATAGGCCCCAATCGTCCGCCAAAGGCAAGATCCAGCCCTCCCGTTTTGGCCCCCCGCCGCAGGTCACAGAACCCGCCGAGAGCTCCCGTCAGTCGGCCGAACCGACGGCCGTGGCGAGCTCCTCCAGCCGCGACCGGATCGACACGGCCTCGTCCCCCTTCCCTAACGCGGTCATGCAGAGCGCGAGCTTCTCCAGGGCCCTCACTTCTTGCGGCCGCCACCGGGATCCCTGCGATCCGAACCAGTCCGCTGCAACCTCCAGATCCGGCTCCGCCTCATCGGCACGGCCAAGGCTCAAGAGGCAGTTCCCTCGCTCCAGGCGGAGTCTGATCACCGTGACATCGTCGGGACCGACCAGCTTGGAGAACATCGCGATCGCCCGGGTGAAGTTCTCGACCGCGCCCCCGACATCTCCCAGGTTGGACTGGCAGGTCGCGAGCACCTGAAGCGAGTCGGCGATGTCCACATGCTCAGGACCAAACTGGCGCTCCTGAAGCTCCAGCACCGGGAGCAGAACCTCCTCGGCGGTCTTGAAGTCCCTCGCGAACGAGTACACCTGCGCGAGATTGAACCTCGACTTGAGCGTGTTGCGATGGAGCGGGCCCAGGGCACGCGTCGCGCCGCCTATGACCCGATCGTACAGCTTCACGGCCTCTTCGGTGCGACCGGTAGCGCCGAGAAGGATGGCGAGGTTGTTCACGGCCCCCAGCGTGTCCGCGTGGTCCGGCCCCAGAACCCGCTCGCGCGCCGCCAGCAACTCTCGCATCAAGGCTTCGGATTCGGCGGTCTTCCCGAGCGCGCCGTCCACACCCGCTGCACCGCTGATCGCCGAGAGCGTGAGGGGGTGGTCATTGCCCAGCTCCTCCCGAAGCAGAGGGATCGTCTTGGCGTAGAGTTCCGCCGACTCGGAGTGCTTTCCCAACCTCCGCAGCAGGAAGCCGTATTCCAGACGAGCGCTGAAGTCTGACTCCTGCATCGGCCCCGCGCGCCGCTCGCCGGGCGCAATGGCCTTCTGGAACAGCTGGATGGCGCTCTCGAAATCCTGGAGCTGCATCGCAACGCGTGCCCGCCCCAAAATCGCCGCCACCACGTCCGGATGATCGCTCCCCAGCGCCCGCTCCAGAACGACCGCGCTGTGCACATAGTGCAACCGCGCCTCCTCCGACCGTTCCTTGCACGCCAACGCCGTCGCGTACGCCAGCTCGGTCCGCGCTGTCACCAAGTGTTCGGGCCCCGGGTTGGAAGCACGAATCTCGAAGGCCCGCTCGAGTTGTTCAAGAGCCGAGCCGTACTCGCCCAGCCCGATGTACGTGCTGCCGATTGCTTCTCTGGCCCGTGCCTCCGAGGACGGACGATCCTTGAAATGCTCGCCCACCGCCGGAGCCGCGCGATCGAGGACCTCACGAACCCGAACGTCCCGCCCCAACGCGCCCGGATCCGCGGAGGAGAGCATCTGCGCGAGGAAGTCAACCGCGCCCTCCGCTTCGTCCCTTGCGTCCGCCGCGGAGGCGAGCGCCAGCGTCTTCTCCCGAGCCTCCCTCGACGCCAGAACCGCCTGCTGCACCGCGACGGCGGCAACCGCCACCAGCGCCGAGACCGCCAGGACCCCCGCCGTCACCAACCCGGGGCGACGCTTCACCAGCATGCGGGCCGAGTAGAGCAGCGAAGACGGATGCGCCGACACCGGCTCGCGCCGCAGGAACCGGCGCAGGTCCGCCGCAAAGTCCGCGGCCGAGGAGTAGCGATCCTCCTTGCGACGAGCGAGCGCCATCGCGACAACCAGCGACAAATCCGCCGGGACCTCGCGATTCGTCTCGGCCAGCGGCCGGATCTCCGCGGCCTGCACTCTGCGGGCGGCTTCGTCCAAGGGCAATCCTGCGACGTCCGTCGGCGTGCGCCCCGCGAGCAGCTCGTACAGGATCACACCCATGGAGTAGACGTCCGAGCGCGTATCCAGCACCTCCACGTCGCCGCCCGCGTGCTCCGGGCTCAGGTACGGCCCGGTCCCGGCAGAAACGTG
>JBMOHX010000637.1:0-2076 GCA_049317625.1 Phycisphaerales bacterium | reverse complement strand
TGTGTCAAGTGGTTCTTCGTCGGGGCTGTTGGGGCGCGTTGAATCTGGCCCGTGACAGCGGCGGCTGGACGGGTTTAGGGTTGGTGTTGGGTCCGGGAGTGGCTCAATCCGAAGTGCCGGGGTTCAGGGTTTCGCCGGCCGCGCTGGATGTGAGAGTCGTTCCCTGATTGCCCTCCCGGGCCTACTTGTTTGCAGCGTCGAGACGGAGCTGTCTGAACACGCGGTCGGAGATCTGTCGCTTCAACGCCCGCCGCGCTTCGCGCGGTGTCTTGCCTTCGGCGAGCTTGCGGTCGTAGTAGGCGCGGCCTTCGCTGTGCGCGTGGCGGGTCTGGGTGACGGCGGCGATGTGCAACGCGTGGTTCAACGTGCGGTTCCCGCGACGCGACAGGCGGTGCACGGTTCGGCCCGATGATGAGAACTCGACGGGTGCGGTGCCGTTGTAGGCGGCGTAGTGCCCGGCGGTCGGGAAGCGACCGATGTCGCCGGTGTAGCCGATGATCATCGCGGCGAGGATCGGGCCGACACCGAAGATCTCCGTGATCGACGAACCGGACGCGATGACTTCTTCGGTGATGCGGGCCCGGTTGCGCTTGGCGCGGTCGTCGAGCATCACGATCTCGGACAGCGTGTCGTAGGCGAGATCGAGTCGCTGACGCTGACTCGCGGAGGTCGGGACGATGTCGGCGAGGAGCTGTTCGGCCTGGCTGACCACGACTTCTTTGCGGATCCCGCCCGGCACCAACTCCGCGACCAGCGCGTGCAGACGGCAACACGCCCGCGACTTCGCTCGGCTGGTGTCGAGCTGGTTCTTGGCCAACAGCCGCAGGATCGTGACGTGGTCCTCGACCCTCACCTGCGCCAACTGCGGTGCTCGCAACGCGGCGACCGCGACCGCGCGGGCGTCGTTCGCGTCGTTCTTCGTTGACCGCCCGGAGCCCAACAGCCGCACCCGCGATGACAACGTTGCCGGCACATCGACGACCGTTTCGCCGCGAGCGACGAGTTGCTGGGCGAGCAGATAGCCGAGCCCGCCAGCGGACTCGATCGCCCACGACCGACACTCGAACCGGCCCGCCCAATCGAGCATCTCGGTCACCTGACGGCTGGACGTTCTGACCTCGAGCCGTGCGAGCTCGGTCTCCTGTTCATCGATCGCGCACGCCGCATGGAGCCGCTTGTGCGGATCGATCCCGATGATCACTGACATCACTGATTCCCCTTCCGTGGTTGATGGGAACCGCGGTGGGCACTCCTGGTTGAAACTGATCCTGCGCGCCTCTTTCGAGCCACACCACGGCCGATTCACCCGGCAGCCGACACCTCGTTCGGAAGCCAACCCGCAGGCGGCAGGCAGTTAGTGAGCCAGACCACCGAGCGAACCGAGACGCTACGAACAAGCCGCAACGCCATCAAGATCAAACAACCAGGCAGCTATGGGCGGTCAGACCGTCGGCCCCTCAACGAGGATGCGTCGCATCGATGCAACGTCAGATGGCGTGGTGACCGTGGACATGACGAGGTAACCGCGACCGTCGAGCCACCAAGCTGTCGCAGGCATCCCGGCTCCCGCCGGGCTGTAGCCGATTGCGGTTCCTCCCACGTCCATGATCTGAACGCGAGCGTCCCAGAACCTCAGCAGAGTAAGCGACCGGCTTTCATCGACTGGCCACACCACGAGATGGATCTGCGTCTGCCCGTCTGGTGCGTCGTACACCGAGTAGTGCCCGCCAATCAGACCGCCATCGGCAGCCTGCGCGCCGATCGACTCCTGCCTGCCTTCTTCGACCAAGCGCCAGTCCGGAGAATCGAGGCGTAGCGTCGTCAACCAATCGATCGATCCTGCCGACGTCGGCGACGAAACAGAGTCCATGGACACGGCGGGACCGGTGGTCATCGTGGCCGAGACCTCCCGCCTATCCGAGTCGCAAGCGCCTACGGAGCAGGCCAGGAGAAGTCCGATCAATACGACTCCCCGACGTCCCATCAGTTGCCTCCAAAGAGGCACTTTGCCCGAAGTGGCCGCTGTTGTCCAGCACGCATAGCGGCAGGTATGGGCGGGCTATCGGCGGGGGTCGG
>JBMOHX010000636.1:0-2076 GCA_049317625.1 Phycisphaerales bacterium | reverse complement strand
TCTACATGAACGGCGAAGAGACCGGCGCTGAAGGCCGCGCGTACGCCCACATCGTGTCCGGTTCCGCGATGAACCAGACCTGGCAGCTCCCCCACCTGGGCAAGTTCTCCTGGGAGAACTCGGTTGCCAGCCCCTTCGCTCAGCAGAAGACCGTCGTCATGGGCACCGATGACAGCACCCCCGGCCAGGTCTACATGTACGTCGGCAACAAGACTGCCGCCGGCAACGACATCGAGCGCGCCGGCCTCACCAACGGCAACCTGTTCGGCATCAAGGTCGCCGGTCTGCCCACCGAGAACCGCACCGCTGGCGCTTCGGGTACCTTCACCACCTTCAACCACGGCGACGTTGCCAACCGCACCGGCGCTTCGCTCCAGACCGAGTCCGTGACCCAGGGCGTGACCGAGTTCCTCCGCCCCGAGGACGGCGCTTGGGACACCCGCCCCGGCATGGAGAACAACTTCTACTTCGTCACCACCGATCGCTACGAGACCGGCTCTGCCGACGGCGACTCCCGCCTCTACCGCATGACCTTCAACGACATCACCAACCCCGAGGCCGGCGGCACCATCACCATGCTGCTCGAAGGTGGCATCGGCGGCCCCCAGATGATGGACAACATGTGCATCGACAGCCTCGGCCGCATCCTCATTCAGGAGGACATCGGTGGCCAGAGCGCCCTCAGCAAGATCTGGCTGTACGACACCAACTCCAGCGGTCTCGCCCTCGTCGCTCAGCACGATGCCGCCCGCTTCGCCCCCGGCGCCCCTGGCCTCCTCACCATCGACGAAGAGTCCTCCGGCATCATCGACGCCAAGGACATCCTCGGTGACGGCTGGTTCCTGCTCGACGTGCAGGCCCACTACGGCATCGCCGGCGAGCTGGTCGAAGGCGGCCAGATGCTCGCGATGTACGTTGACCCCGCGGTCGTCCCCGCCCCCGCGACCCTCGGCCTCGTCGGCCTCGCCGGCGTGTTCGCCGGTCGTCGTCGTCGCTAAATGAAGTTCTCGCGCGATCGGGGGAACCCGGTCGCGCGCTTTCATCCCTTCGCGTTCGTGCTCTCGCGGCGGCGGAGGAGCCGCCGCGGGGGCTTTCAACCCGGAGCACCGACCATGAGGTTCCCGCGTCCCTTTGATGTCGCGTCGATGACCTTCTGCGCACTCTTCGCGTCGCCCGCGGCGGCGCAGACGGTGGTGCTCTCACCCGTCGCGGACGCGACGCTCTACGAGTCCTCGAACGGCTCGATCGCCAATGGCACCGGCCAGTCGATGTTCGCGGGACTGACGCTGCGTGGAGCGGGCTTCCGTCGTGCCCTCCTGCGCTTTGATTTCTCGTCCATCCCAGCCGGCTCGGTGATCACGGGCGCGGAGCTCACCCTGGAGGTCACGCGCTCCAACAGTGCGCCCTGCGACGTCACGCTCCATCGGGTGCTGGCGTCCTGGGGAGAAGGCCCCTCCTTCGCGTCGGAACCGGGAGGCCTGGGGAACGATGCCCTCCCCGGCGACACAACCTGGCTCCACCGGTTCTATCCAACGGTCTTCTGGTCCGCCGTCGGTGGCGACTTCGTCCCCGGCGCGAGCGCATCCGCGGTGGCGGACGGACTCGGGGCGGTGGTTTGGACCGCCACCCCCGGCATGCTGGCCGACCTCAACGCCTGGCACAGCTCGCCCGCCACCAACTTTGGCTGGCTGCTTCAGAGCTTTAGCGCCGACTCCAACAGCGCCCGGCGCTTCGGATCGCGAGAGAGCTCCATCCCCGCCGATCGACCCCGCCTCGAGCTGACCTACGCCCCGTTCTGCGAGGTCTGCCGCGCCGATGTGAACTGCGACGGCGCGGTCGACGGCGACGACGTGATCGCCTTCTTCACCCCCTGGGACAACGGCCTCGCCGAGGGCGACTTCAATAACGACGGCTCGATCGACGGCGACGACGTGATCGGGTTCTTCGCACGGTGGGACGCGGGGTGCTGAGCGAAGCGCTCAGCACAAATGTGCAAAGCGAATATGTGCAAAGCAACAAATAGGAACAGCAGGTGGCAGCCACATTCCTGTGGCTGGGTCTGAGCGGCTTTCCAAT
>JBMOHX010000635.1:0-2077 GCA_049317625.1 Phycisphaerales bacterium | reverse complement strand
CATGGGGCTCATTGGACAAACTTCTCAGGGTCGTCCACACCCATCTGCCGGAGTCGGTTCTGCAAAAAGGCACGCGCGCACGCAAGTTCCCGCTGGAGCTTGCGCACCGACATCTGCACGGCGTCCGCGATAACCTCCGGGCTCTGCCGCAGGAAGATCCGCAATCGCACGAGCTCCGCCAGCTCCGCGTCGGTCGCTTCGAGTTCGCGCAATGCGATGGAGAGAAGCTCGATGTCCTTTGCCGTCTTGTCGTCGGGCTCGACAGGAATCGAGTCCAGATCGAACCCACCGGTGCTGCCCCCCTGTGCCTGGGGCCCCAGATTCTTGCGCTGCGTCCGGGCCCGCCTCGCGTCGTCGACGAGCAGGTGCTCCATCGCCCTCGCCGCGGCCCCGAAGAAGTGAGCGCGATTCTCCCACCGCCCGGGCCCCCCGCTCGCCGCCGCGCCGGGCGGAGGGCTTCCGAAGAGCTTGACGTAGACCATATTGACCAGCTCTGTCGGTGTGCGATCGGCGGGGCCGGACCGTAGCCTGTGCCTCGCCATGCCGCGGAGCTCGGCGTAGACGAGGGGGAACATCTCGTCGCGCGAGAGTAGTTCGCCGGCGGAAAGCCGGTTCACGAGTGCGGTGATGGTTCCGGGATTCGTCATGGGCTGAGGACTTTCGGAGATTCTACGAAATTCCGTGTCGCGTGGAAGTGGGCCGAGCGCATGAACCAGAAGTGACACGCGCAAGCACACAACCGCCTCGACGGGTGGTGGCGGTGCGCGCGGGGACGGGCCGAGGAGTGGGGAATGTCGGAGTTGATTTGCGATGAGCGCGGTGCTGAGAGGCGAGACGCACCTCACGGGAGGACCAGCCGTGTCGGCCGCTGAGGTGGCGCCGAGTTGTGAGGATCTCTCGAAGCCGCGGTGGCTTCGGGAGATTCACGCGATGGTCACCCGCGGGGCGGGCCAAGTTGTTGAGGCCGAAACCGCTCGGAGCTAGAAGCGATTGGATGGCCACCGGCCGCCGGCGTGCCGCGTCCATCCGAGGGTGTCAATCTGTTCTGGGTGGCTCCCCCACTACTTGACCGCCGAGTCGCGCGGGAGTCAGCCGGTGGAGCGTTGGATGTGAGAGGTTGCTGCGTGCAAGGAGACGGGATGCAGGGCGAAGCACAACGGACAGTCAGGGCTGACATCAACGACTTGCCCTTCGGAAGTGACTACAGCACCTTCGGATGCACCGTAAATCGGATTGGAGTTGATGAACTGTTCTCAAAGTACGAAGCCTGTGGCTTCATGTACGCGGCCAAAAAAACGCGTCTCCAACCGTACTGGGCGCGAGTTGTGGACAACTGGCGGAGGAGCATGTCGGCACCTGCGGGCTGCTTCCTGAACGACGTCGTGGTCTTCGAGGATTCAAGGACTGGAGCATGGGCATCAATGTCGCACTGGGCGACGACGACTTCGGGGGGACAGGCGCAGCATCTTGTTTCAGTCGGTAGACCGGAAGGCAGCCGCGCGGTGATGCTGCCAACGCACTCTCAGGCTCACGCGCGCGGGCACGTCGCCAGCCAAAACTGGTTCCGCGCGGAAAACCGATTCCCCGCTCGGGTGTTCGGTTCGTGCACTCCTGCACTCGGCCCGGCCCATGCCGTGCTGCATGAACACTGCTGCGTGACGATTGCACATGAGAGCATGCCTGAGTTGTGCGGAACGGTCAAGGTCACCCGGTGCACCGACGCGGATTCGAAGACCGTCGAACTGCTCGCCGTACGCCTCTGTGGCGAAGTACAGGCGAAAGCCGACGAGTGGGCGGCCGGCGACATCGGGTTGTCGCAACTCGACGAGCGATTCAAAACGGTCGGGCTCCGGCGACACCGCACTGTGTTCATCGCCGTTGCTCATGGAGTGCAGGAGCCTGTCGGCCTCGCAGTGGCGTACAGAGGCCCGCTCGGATTGAACTTCTCGTTCCTCGAGAACCGATGTGAGTTGTGGATCGACCCGCATCTCGACGCAGAACGGCGCGACAAGACCATCGCATCGCTGGTAAAGGCGGCGTCACACGCCTACACGGATTGCGAGCTTCCATTCATGCT
>JBMOHX010000634.1:0-2080 GCA_049317625.1 Phycisphaerales bacterium | reverse complement strand
GTGCCGAAGCGATAGGTGAGGTCGAGCGTTCCGGCGGAGAAGCCGGTGTTGTTGTCGAGATCCTCGTCGTCGATCGGGGTCGCGGAGTTGGTCGGGATCTCGGCGGTCGCGGCGATGAAGTAACGGCCGGGAACGAAAGCGTCGTCGACCGTGACGGCGATGCGAGCGAAGGTGGCGCGTGCACCGGGGACGAGGTTCAGCGTGTAGCGTCGGCTGCCGAGGTCGTCGAGCCCGGAGTCTTCGACATCGAGGTAGCGTTGCAGAACAAGGTCGAACTGCCCCGATGCGGGCGCGTCGCCCACGTTCTCGACGGTGACATCGACGAAGATGGAGTCACCGGGGATCAGCCAGTCGAAACGGGTGGAGACCGAATCAACGGTGACCGCCAGGTCCGCCGCGAGCATCGCGCGGGGCTCGAGCGATTCGTACCCGCAGTCCGTTCCGAGCCCCAACATTCGATGCAACGCACGCATGACACACTCCTCTGTCAACCGGCGGCCGCGGCTCCGCCGGAGGCGCCCTTTGCCTGTTCGACGCCGAGCGCCGCCGCGAGTTCCGCGAGTTGGGTCTCCGCGCCGTCGACGGCGAGGGTGACAAAGCTGTATCCCATCCCCTTGAGGCCGTTCTCCCAGATGACTTGCCCTGTCTGCCGGTTGAGGCACCAGACAAAGCCCCCTCTGCCGACGTACAGGTCGTCGCCGCGGACGAGCAACGAAACCACGTTGCTCATGCTGCCTTTGGGGAGCTGGGTCCGCCAGATCTCGCGCCCGTTGGCGGGGTCGAGGGCCGCGACGAACTTACTGGAACCGATGTAAAGCGGATCGGCCATGGCGAATGGTAGTACCCCTCCCGCGTGCTACCGAATGCGGCCCGAACGCACGCCGCGGCAGGCCGCGGTGTTCAAGATGTCGCACGCGTGGCCGAAGTGCTGATGGAAGGCCAGCGAGAGTGCGCGGGCGAGCTCATCCGCTTGAGCCGATTCCACCAGCAGCATCGCGCTCCCGCCGAAGCCCCCGCCCGTCATCCTCGCGCCGACCGCCTTCCCGGCGGCGAACTCCACGATGAAGTCCAGCTCCGGGCACGACACGCGGTAGTCGTCGCGCAGGGAGCGGTGGGACTCGAACATCAGGCGTCCGAACTCGTCGAATGCGCGGCGGCGGAGGGCCTCGCACGCGTGCAGCGTCCGGGCGTTCTCGCTCAGCACGTGCCGCGCGCATCGGAGGGCCGGGCCGGAGAGATTAGGTGCGGCACGATCGAGATCGGCCGCGGTCGCGTCGCGGAGACTCGGGACGCCTATTGCCGCGGCGGCTTGCCCGCACAACTCAACGCGTTTGCGGTACTCGCCGTCGCCGAGCGTGTGACGTACACCCGTGTTCGCCACGAGCAAGCTGTACGCGTCGTCGCGAGGGAGGGGGACGTGGTCGAAGGTCTCGTCGCGACAGTCGAGGAGCAACGCGTGCCCCTCGTGCGCGAGGCACGAGATCGCCTGGTCCATCAGGCCGCAGGGGACGCCCGCGTACTCGTGCTCCGCGCGTCGGCAAGCGCGCGCGAGGGCCATCGGTTCGATCTCGATGCCCCACGCGAGTGCCGCGGCGGCGCCGACCGCGACCTCGAACGAGGCCGAGCTCGAAAGGCCAGCGCCGAGCGGGACGTCGCTGCCGACCGTGATGCTGAGGCCGGGTGCGGTCGGATCGGGCGAGAGCTGCGCGAGCACACCCGCGGCGTACGCGGCCCAGCCGCGGCCCTTCATCGACGCGTCGCCGACGCGGAAGCTCGCGCGTTCGCCCGTCGCACCGGCCTGCGCGGAATAGACCTCCGCGGTGCCCGGATCAGCCGACAGGCTCGCGACCGCGCGACAGCGGCGCGAGATCGCGATGGGTAGGACGAACCCGCCGTTGTAATCCGTGTGCTCGCCGATGAGGTTCACGCGGCCTGGAGCGCTCGACCAGTACCGCGGTTCTTCGCCGAACAACCGCGAGTGCAGCCCGACGAGCGAGGGGTCCGGCCCGTCGATCACGGCCTCGGTCCCGCGGCTGCGCCGGCCCGTGCCCACGCGAAGATCGAGATCGCGCCGAGGAGC
>JBMOHX010000633.1:0-2084 GCA_049317625.1 Phycisphaerales bacterium | reverse complement strand
GACGGTGCGGGTGTGCATGCCGCGGGGGTCGAGGCCCCACACGCGGGAGAGGAGTTCGTCGCGAGAGACCGCGCGGCCCCGGTTGGCGGCGAGGTAGGCGAGGAGTTCGGTCTCACGCTCGGACATGAGCTCGCGGACGCCGTCGGGGAGGAGGACCTCGCGGCGTTCGAGGTCGATCTGCCGGCCGGCGACGCCGAGTTTCGCGACGGCGCGGGGGCGTTCCGCGGAGCGGCGCAGGACTGCCTCGACGCGCGCGAGCAGTTCGTTCACGCTGAAGGGCTTCACGACGTAATCGTCGGCGCCTTGGCGGAGGCCGCGGACTCGGTCGCTCTCTTCGCCCTTGGCGGTGAGGAGGATGACGGGGAGCGTGGCCTTGGCCTTTCGGAGTTCGCCGAGGACGGTGAACCCGTCCATCTTCGGCATGAGCACGTCGAGAAGGACAAGGTCCGGGTCCTGTCCGAGGGCCGCGGCGAGGCCGGCTGCGCCGTCGGCGGCTTCGACCGGCGCATAGCCGGCAAACTTGAGCGCGTCGCAGATGCCGCGGCGGATCGCGGCGTCGTCCTCGACCACGAGTACTTTTCCGAGGGGCAAAGGGGGACTCCTGCGGGGAGGCGTCGACGGAGGTCGGCTCCGTCGACACCTCAGAGATCGACCTCATCAGCGCTTGATCAGGATACGTTCCTTACCGACGATGATGAGCACGTCTTCGTCGAAGCTGAGGGCGGACTGGCGACCCTCGGCCGCGAGTTGTGCGCCCAGCGCCATGTACTCCGGTGAGCCGAGCGTGATTTCGCGGTCGGGCTTGTCGTTCTCGGTGGCGAGGGCGCGAGAGTCGACCCAGCGGGCGTTGCGGAAGAAGAAGGTGCGGTCGCCGCGGTACTGCACGCTCGCGACGCGTTCGGTCTCCATGCGTTCGTTCACGTAGAGGGCCCCGGTCACTCGGGTGCTGTTCTGCTTCGTCTGCATGTCCAACTGCTGACGGGCGCCGCCGGCGCCTGCGCGGAGGTTGACCGCCCGCTCTTCGAGGTTGGTGGCTGCCGCGGCGGGGGCGAGGTCGATGAGACCATCGCGATCGGCGTCTTTGAACTCGCGCGACTCGGTGGCGAGGAAGGCGGTGTACTCGGTGAGGATGCCGAAGCGAGTGGAGAGGCGGACGATCTCGTCGACGAGCTCTTTGATGCGGGGGTCGGTCATCTGGATGCCCTCGGCACCGGCCTGGCGGATCTCGTCGACCATGGAAGTGACCTTGCGTTCAGCCCAGAGGCGGGGGACGAAGCTGTTGCGGACGGAGGCCTCCTTGGGATCGAAGCTGACCTGGAAGGAGGTGGCTTTGCCGAAGTACTCGCCGCTGAGGGAGAGGATGACCTTTGAGTCGCCGCGGTAGCGACCGAAGAGGAGGACCTGGTCTCCCTCGAAGACGTCGGAGAGGAGCTTGGGCATCTGGTCGGTGATGGGTTGGGGGCCGTCGACAGAGGAGGCGACCTTGAGCGAGGGGCCTGCGAGGACGGGGCCGGCGAGGCGGCGATAGACCTGACCCACTTTGACTTCGACGTCCTCACCCGGGAGCACGAAGGTGTTCGCTCCGCGGGTCTCGGAAGCGAGGGTGCTCAGCAGCGGGGCGTTCACGTCGAGACCGACGCCGAAGGTGAAGATGCGGCGGGCGCCGGTGTTTGCGGCCGCAGCGTCGCGGCGGATCTTGACTTCGTTGCGTTCGCCGACGGTCGGGAGGCCGTCGGTGAGGAAGAGGACCACGGGGAAGTGCCCGTCGCTCGCGGGGGGGCGGAGGGCTTCGAGGAGGGCGTCGTGGATGTTCGTTCCGCCGTTGGCTTCGATCGCGGTGATGTACGCGGTGGCACGCTTGACGGCGGCTTCGTCGGCGGCGATGGGCCCGGGGGCGAGCGAGGAAATGGAGTCGGAGTAGTCGATGATGTTGAAGCGGTCCGCGGGCTTGAGGCCGGCGACGACCTGGAGCGCGGCCTCCTTGGCCTGCTTGATCTTCTCGTTGCGCATCGAGCCGGAGCGGTCCAGCACGAGCACGATCTCGCGTGGCTTGGTGGGTCGGCTGCCGGGCTCGGGGGTTGGGA
>JBMOHX010000632.1:0-2086 GCA_049317625.1 Phycisphaerales bacterium | reverse complement strand
AGGGGGCCAATCGCCACGGGAAGCGCTGGGCGGCCTCGTTGGTCAGGCGCTCACCGGCGTTGTTGACGACCGTCATCGGGCCATTGACCCACTGCTGCTTGGCGTAGCCGGGGAGGATCTCCCCCTTGGCATCATTGGAGTAGATCATGGTCGCCGCGAGCATCTGGCGGGCGGTGTTCAGCTCACGCGTACGCTTTGCGGCGGCGCGGCAGCGGGACATCGCGGGCAGAAGCAGGGAGACCAGAACCGCGATGATCGCGATGACGACCAGCAGCTCGATCAGGGTAAACCCGGCACGTTCTCGATTCCTTTTCATCGCTCACCTCGTCTCGAAATCCTGATTGAACGATATTCGGACACGGAACTCATCATTTGTATCTCACCCGACTGGACTTTTCCAGTCCCCGAGCCAGAATTCAGCGCAACCATCGGCATCTAGGGGGATTCGAAACTCGGAAAGGACCGTATATGTTGACCCGAAACGCACTGTCGGTGACCGGATTCCTGGCACTTGCGGCAAGTTCGGCCTTTGGCCAGAGTATTCAACTGTCGTACTCCACCCCCACCCTTGATCGCTGGATGTACCCGTTCAACTCGGCGGCAGGATCTGAGTCGAACGCGTCGGTCTTCGCGGCGTTGCAGCAGGTCGGCTTTGACGACCGCGACGCGCAGTTCTTGCTCGGCTGGTCGACGGGTTCACAGGTCCAGACGGGGCGGCCGGTGCGTGGGTACAAGGTGCGTTCCGCGGTGGTGAAAGTGTACATCAGCTCCGGAGATCGCTGGGTGTACGACAACACGTACGACGGCGTGCGGAGTTCGTATGCGACCACCGATCCGGATTATGTGCCGGACTCAGATCTGGGCGTTTCCGTGGAGCTGTGGCCCGTGGGCTACCGGGGCGGGTTCTCGCTTACGAACTTCAACGAGAACTCGGCGTACGCGAACGTCGCGCCCTTCCCGCCGACGGAAGGCGTGCGGAATGCGTTTTCGGCGTTGGTGGACGTGACGGGCGCGGCGACGGACCTTTCGCGGCAGTCGGAGTTCCGGTTTGACGGAACGCCCTACGCCGTGGGCCAGGTGACAGGTTTGACGCCGGGCGTGGTGGCGCCCGCGGGCGCGGAGATGGTGTTCACGGTGGACGTGAGCAGCATCGCAACCCAGGCGTACTTCGGTCGCGCGCTGCGTGCGGGCCGGTTGCAACTGATGGTTTCGACGCTCGCGCCGGCCTCGGGCGGGCCCGGCGGCGGCACGGGTGACCCGACGTACCCGGCCTTCTTTACGAAGGAAAACGCGTTGGCCACGGCACTGGGCGCGGAGCCGAAGCTGGACCTGGTCGTCGATCTCGTGGACCCGGGCGACTACAACGCCGACGGGGGCGTGGACGGCGACGACATCATCGCCTTCTTCGCCGACTGGGACGCTTCCGCGGCCTCGGCCGACTTCAACCTCGACGGCGGGGTTGATGGGGACGACGTGATCGAGTTCTTCGCCGAGTGGGACAACGGCTGATCGCGCAACGGGATGAAGGTGCCCTGAGCAACCGCCGATAACAGCGGCATGGCTCGACGCGCGCTGGTATTGGCGGGGGTGCTGTGCATCGCCGCGCTGGGGGTGTACGCCCTCGGCGGGTGGGCGCGGGTGGCGGTGCACCTCGCGGTGAACCAGGTGTGCATGGGGGTGAGCGCGGGGAAGATCGGCTTTGTGCTGATCTTCATGGCGTTGTACTTCTGGCGCGGCGCGTGGGTGGCGGGAGAAGGCGAGAGGCGTGAGGGGCTCGCGTGGTTCGCGGGGTTCGCGGGTGTTGGGCTCGCGGCGGCGATGGCGTCTCACCTGTTCTACGTGAACGCGACGGGGCTGGGTGTCGCGGACGTCGGGTTTCATTGGCGGCGGGGCGTGAACTCGGTAAATGCGATCACCCACATCCATACGAGCAAGGTGCCGATCGCGATGGTGCTCGAGTCATTGGGTTCGCGTGAGTTGATGACTCGCTTTGATACTGGCGCGGCGTTTCTGGGCGCGGTGCCGCGGTGGTTGGGTGGGGTGATCGGGGCGTGCTTTGTGGGGGCGCTGGGTGTTGCGGTGTGGT
>JBMOHX010000631.1:0-2090 GCA_049317625.1 Phycisphaerales bacterium | reverse complement strand
GATCATCGGATGTTCCTTTCTACAGCGGGTGCAAGCCGGCGAAGCCGAGGCCCGTCGTCTCTTCGAATCCACACATCAGATTCATGCATTGGACCGCGGATCCCGCGGCGCCCTTCATCAGGTTGTCGATCGCCGACATGACCACGATCCTTCGGCCACCTTCTTCGCACGCGAAACCAACGTCGCACCAGTTGGTGCCCGCCAGGATCTTCGGCTCCGGGTAGCGGTACACGCCGACGCGGTCCTTCACCAGCCGCACGAACGGCTCGTTTGCGTAGGTCTTGCGGAAGAGCTGCCACAGCTCGCGCTCGTCGACGGGGCGGCTCGGGAAGATGTGCGCGGTGCAGAGCACGCCTCTCACCAGCTCGACCGAGGTGATCGAGACGTGGAGGTCGAACGCGCCGTGCTCGGCCATCAGCTCCTGCTCGACTTCCGCGGCGTGCCTGTGCCCGGCCGGCGCGTACGAGCGTACGGCCCCCGCGCGCTCGGGGTGGTGGCTCCCCGGGTTCACGGCATTGCCGGCCTCGGAACTCCCCACCTTCACGTCGCAGACCACCGAACGGATCAGCCCGGCCCGCGCCAGCGGGAGGAGTGCGAAGTTCATCGCGGTGGCGTTGCATCCCACGCCGCTCGCGAGCTTGGCGCTCATCAGCCTCTCGCGGTGGAGCTCAGGAAGGCCGTAGACGAAGCGGTCCAGCCACGCGGGAGCGGGATGGGGTTCTTCGTACCACTTCTTGTACGCCGCGGCGTCGCGAAGGCGGAAGTCGGCCGAAAGGTCGACGATACGGGGCGCGAGCTGCGCGTACTTCTCGATCTGCTTGCTCGCTTCGCCGTGTGGGAGGCACAGGAAAAGCACATCGCACGGGGTGAGCTCATCGGGGCGCACGAACTGGAGTTTCGTGCGGGACCGGAGGTTCGGATGAACGGAGTGAACAAAGACGCCCGCCTGCGATCGGCTGGTGACCTGCGCGATCTCGATGAGGGGGTGGTCGAGGAGGAGGCGGAGCACCTCACCTCCGCCGTAGCCAGAGCCGCCGATGATGGACGCGCGGAGGCGAGTGGGGGAGCCCGTATTCACAGCAGTGCTCCTTGCTCGCGCTGCGCGACCTCGAGGGCCCAATCGATGATGCGAGAAGGGATGTTGACCCCGGTCGGCTCGATGCTGTTGCGGAACTCCATCGTGTGGTTGATCTCGCTGACGAGCATGCCGCGGTCCGGGCACTCGAGCAGGTCGATCGCCACGAGCCCGCCGCCGATCGCGCGCACGGCACGCCGGCAGAGGTCCACCGTTGCCGCGTCAGGGGTGAACGCCCCGGCCTGTCCGCCCCGCGCGGTGTTGGTGATCCAGTGCGGGCTGTTGCGGACGATGCCGCAGACGGGATCGTCGCCGGCCATGAAGACCCGAAGGTCGCGCCCGGGCTTGTTGACGTACTCCTGAATGTAGAAAACGCCGTGCTGGACGGACCCGAGCGTCGCCTTGTGCTCGAGGATGGCCTCCGCCGCGTCGCGGTCGTTCACCCGCGCGAGGAGGCGACCCCACGATCCGACCGTCGGCTTGAGGACGACGGGATATCCCATTTCCTCGATGGCCGCGAGCGCCGCCTCGGGTTCGACCGCGACCTTGGTGCGAGGGGTCGGCACGCCGTGCTTCGCGAGCGCGAGCGAGGTCAGCAGCTTGTCACCGCAGCAGTCGATCACGTGGGCCGGGTTCACGCACGGGACACCGAAACGCTCGAACAGCCGGACAGCGGTGACTCCTTGCGTCTGACTCACGCATCGTTCCAGAACGACGCGGTAGCGCTGCAAGGCGCCGGGGTTGTGGATGTCCCAGGTGGCGGTCCGCACGTCGATCAACTCGTGCTCAACGCCGCGGCGGGTCAGTTCGTCGACGAGCAAGCGCTCTTCGACACGGATTCGGGAATGGAGGATGGCGAGCATGGGGGAGGGAAAGCGAAAAGCGATAAAGCGAAAAGCGAAAATGAAAGCAAGAACGCGGTGACGGCGGCCTAATGCCTAATGCCTAATGCCTAATGCCCTCACTCCCCCCAGTCCTCGCGGACTTCCGGGGCCAGCGCGAGCGTGATCGGGGC
>JBMOHX010000630.1:0-2092 GCA_049317625.1 Phycisphaerales bacterium | reverse complement strand
CACCCTTCGCGATCGATCCGAGCGAAGACGCGGTCGAAGGTGTCGTGCGAAGGCGTGTCGTCGGGGAGGTCGAGGAAGGTGCGGAACCAGTCGGCCTTGGCCCGGCCGAACGCGGCGACCCAGTCCTCGGCCGCGCGGATCGCCGCGGAGACCGCGATGGTGATGAGGGAAGTGAGGGAGTACTGGCGGCCGCGGTGGCCGCGGGGATCGGGAAGGCTGGCAAACGGACCGGTGAGGGAGGTGTCGGGCATGGCCCCCCACCCGCAAGCCGCTCGCCAGACGATCAGGAATCAGGACGGTTTGGCGATCATGTGCTCGCGCCGCAGGAAACGGGGACAGATCAAACCTTGACGGGGGCCGAGGGTACGATGAGAGTTCTCGTACGCGGCGAAACAAATGCATCGCGAGTCCACGCCGAAGGCCTGATGGCGTGCATGTGGAGCAACTTCATGTTCCGATCGACACCTTTCATGAACTCTAGATTGGGCATCGCGATCGTGACGCGGCGACTTGGAGCGTTGCTCGCTGCGATCGTGGCCGCGGGTTACGGTTCCGCGCCCGCCAACGGACAAACTATCGCGTTCTGCGATGTGCCCAACGTGCTTCCTCAGAATACGCCGCTGGGAAGTTACTCTCCGAAGCTCTGCTTGCAGTACTCGGGTATTCCTTTTGGGGCGGTGTACACGCTCAGGGTCTGGCTATTGGAGAGTGATCTGCCCGACCCTCCGAACTGCGCCAGCACACAGTGGTGTGAGCGTGAGTTCTCGATCGACAACTCGGGCGGTGGCAACTCCGCTGGCGAGCTTTTGATCGTGGAAGACATGAACGTTTTCGACTATCGCAGGTTCAGATGGGTTGCCAGGCTTTTCTCAGGGAGTACGGAAATATACTCGCCGCCACCGGTTGAAGCGGAGTCAACGGGTAACCGAGCCCCGATCCTGGCACCGATCGGAGACCGGGCGTGGACTGCCGGACAGGGCCTGTCATTCGCGGTTTCGGCCACTGACGGCGGAAACGAAAACGATTCGCGCGTGATCAGGGTTGATGATCTCCCTCCCGGCGCGACCTTCGACGGTGCGCAGTTTTCCTGGCCTTTGCCGGTGGCCGGCACGTACACGGTGTGCTTCGAAGCCGTCCAGACCCAGGGCCCTGCGCTCTCTGACGCCGAGATCGTTACGATCACCATTCTCGACGGCTCACCAGCCCAGATCGGTCAGTGGGGACCGGTTATTCCGTGGCGCTCGGTGCCGATCCATATGCACCTGCTCCCCAATCGTCAGGTCCTGTTCTGGGACCGGCACAGCGAACATGATGGATGGGATGGCAATCCGCATTGGTGGGACCCTCGCACGGGCGTGTTCAGCGAAGCGGCCCAACTTCAATGGGACATTTTCTGCAGCGGCCACGCGTTCATGCCGGATGGACGCTTGCTCGTCACCGGGGGACACGTTGACGACGATCAGGTGGGGGAGCCGAAGGCCGCGCTCTTCGACCCTGTTACGGGCGCTTGGCAGCGCCTCCCTGACATGAACGGTGGGCGGTGGTATCCGACGAACACCACGCTCGCGAACGGCGATGTGCTGACCCTCGCGGGCACGATCGAGGCGGGCATGGTCAACCCAATGCCCCAAGTCTGGCCGGCGACAGGGTCCGGGTGGCGGAATCTGACCGGCGCACTGCAAGGAAGTTACCCGGACTGGGCGGACTTGTACCCATTCATGTTTCTCGCGCCCAATGGGAAGGTTTTCAACGCCGGTCCACAGAAGAAAGCGCGGTACCTGGACACGACGGGAAACGGCGCGTGGTCCGACGTCGCGAACAGTAGTTTATCGTACCGCGACTATGGCTCTGCGGTGATGTACGCCGACGGCAAAGTGATGATCGTCGGCGGCAACCCGCGGGACGGTGCCACCCCGCCCGTGATCGTCCCGAGCGCGACGACCGAACTGATCAACCTGAACGACCCGACGCCCGCATGGCGGCAGGTTGCGCCGATGGCCTTCGGTCGGCGGCACCTGAACACCACGATTCTCCCGGATGGAAAGGTCCTCGCCACGGGCGGAAGCAGCGCCCCCGGCTTTGACCGTGCGGC
>JBMOHX010000629.1:0-2100 GCA_049317625.1 Phycisphaerales bacterium | reverse complement strand
TCCTGCGCAAGAACCTCCCCTCGCGGGAACACACCTTCCGCTACTGAGGGACCCCGAGGATACGAACATGCCGTCGTCCGCACCAGAGCCGTTTCAGAAATGATCAATTCCCCGCGACCGCGGATGATCGGCGGTGGCGCGGCTCAGAGCAGAGCGGGAGCGGTGAACCGCCGCGCGGGCGTTTCGCTTCAAGCGCCAAGGCCCGCCAGACCCGCAGAGGATGGTCCTTCTGGATGGCGTCGATCCCGCTCTGGAAGGCCTCGCGGAAAGACTCCATGTTCTCTCGATCTCCCATCGCATCGGAGCAATCCTCGTCGCCCGCAGCGTGGCAGCGCTCAACCCGCGGTGGAGTCACGAGCGTCCACTCGGTGTCCACCGCGTGCGGCCGCTCGGCCGGGGCAACTTCCAGGTCCTCCGTCGCGCCGAGCGGGATCAGGTTGCCGGTTGCGGGGTCGATGGCCCGCGATCGGCGTGTGAACTCGGTCGAGCCACGAACGACGTGCGCCTGCCTCGCGGTCGCGTGGTGAGGGTGACCAGGAGGGGAGATCGGTCGGCACCGACACCGCCCGGCGGCGAGGCCGACCGCGGGGCTTCGAGCCGCTCAATCTGGATACTGCTCGTCTTCGCTCGGACGCGCGGGCGCGTTGCTGTACGGGTCGGGCGGCGCGTGCTCGCGGAGGACAAGGATCTCGGTGCGCTGGTTCGTCTCTGCCTCGTCCGCGGAGCGGGCGCGGGCGACGACCGGTGCGCACGTGCCGCTGGACACCAGGCGGATCTGCTCCCACTGGACGCCGTTCAGCACGAGTTCGTTGCCCACGGCCCACGCGCGTTCGTACGCGAGGTCGCGCGCTTTCCTGGTATCACGCCACGTCTCCCACTTGCTGGCATGACCTCTGACTTCAACCATCCAGCGCGTGTCGACCAGCCGTCGAGACACCTCGGCGATCGTGCGCTTGGACTGCGAACTCAGGAGCACCTGCCGCTCGTCGAACTGCACGAACGCCGCTTCGCCCTGCCAGTCCGACGGGCGGACGTTCGAGATGCCCTTGCCACCCACGGCGTTCTCCACGCCATCCGCCGCGGGCTCGCCCCCATCGACCGCGGCATCGCCCGCGCCTGGCTTGCGCCGGTCGCGCAGGCGGCGGATGAGCGCCTGATCTTGGGGTTCGAGCGAGTCCATCGAGACCGGGTTGTGGAAGGCCTCGCGGACGGCGATTGCCACGTCCAACAAGCGATCTTCCGCGGTGGACGTAGGAGCGGCATCTGAAGAGCCCTTCGGGCCCATGTTCATCGCCAGCAGGATGACGAAGAAGCCCATCATGAGCAGCACGTTGTCCGCGAAGGAGACGATCCACCCTTCCTCGTGCTCGTGCTCGGCATGAGCACCGTGATGATGGTGCTTCTTGTGCTTCTTGTGGGAGCCCCCGTCGGCATCGTGCTCTCGATCTTGGTTGTGGCCGGACATGCGCGCCTCCAGTAGACCCGTGTGATCACGCCGCCTTCAAGTTCGAGCGGGTGGGAGCGGGGATGAACGCGGCCATCTTGTCGAGCGTGCAGCGCGGGTTCTCGCCGGCCTGGATCGAGAGGATCGCCTGCATGACGAGCTCGCGCCGAAGGATCTCCTCTCCTGAGCGATAGGCCAGCTTGTCTCCGATGGGACCCGCGATGCAGTTTGCGAGCACGGTGCCGTACATCGTCGCGACGACGGCCACCGCGAGCATGTACCCCATGGTCGCGATGTCACCGCCGAGGTTCTTGAACATACCGATCTGACCCATGAGTGTCGCCACCAGACCCAGACCCGGGCCGTATGTCTTCAGAAGGTCGAAGAACTTCTTCCCGCTCTTGTGGCGGTCCTGCATCGCCATGATCTCGAGTCGCAGGGTGGCCTCGATGGTGTCGGGCTCAACCCCATCGACGGCCATCTTGAGGCCACCAGAGAGGAACGGATCGTTGATCTTCGCGATCTCGCTCTCGAGTGCCAGAATGCCGTCGCGCCGCGCCCGTTCCGCCAGTCGCACGACAAGGTTGATGCTGTCGATCGTGGGGGGCGTCTTGTTGAACATGAACTTCTTCACGTACCCGGGGACCATCATGATC
>JBMOHX010000628.1:0-2101 GCA_049317625.1 Phycisphaerales bacterium | reverse complement strand
CTGCTCGCGGACGCGGTTGAAGGCGCGGTGGAACTTGCGGTTGAGGGTGAGCATCAGGCCCACTGCGTGCTCGGCGACGGAGTAGGGCGAGTACGCGGGGACGCGCAGCACTGTGATCCCGAGCCGGTCCGCCTCGGGCACGTCGACGTGGTTGAAGCCGGCCGAGCGCAGGGCGAGGAGGCGTGTGCCGCCGGCGTGAAGGGCGCGCAAGACGGGCGCGGAGGCGTCGTCGCCCACGAAGATGCACACGCCCGCGCAGCCCCGCGCCAGGTCCGCGGCTGCCGCGGTCAGCTTCGTTTCGAGGTACACGAGTTCGTGCGAGGGCTTCGCGTCCGAACTGCGCGAGGAGGCGTTCGCCGCGTCAAGGAACGGCTTCTCGTACGGTTTGGCCGAGTAGATAGCGAGTTTCATGGAGGCTCCTTGGAACGAGGACCGGGCTCGAACTTGCGGGAGCGGCGGCCGACCAAGAACGCTATGCACCGTTGTCGCGAGCCGCCTGTTCGCGTGCGCGGCGAGTCCCCCTTCCGGGTTCCGATGAGATCGCAGAACGGATGGAGTGCCAGCGGTTGAAAGGGATGCCCGTTGCCGCGGGTATGGCGTAGCCCGGGCTTCGCGATCTCACATCATTCCGCGCCGTTCGCGTCGGGCTTGGCCTGCTGCGCGATCGCGGCTTTGCAGTTGGCCAGGGCCTCGCGGTACTCGCCGAGTTGCGGGTGATCGCTGGGCAGGTGCTTCTCGGCCATCGCGACAGCTTCTTCGAGTTGGGGCAGGGCCGCCGCAGCGGACCCGCCACCATCCTTGTTCTCGAGGCGTGCGCTGCCGGAGCGCCAAAGCACGCGGGCGAGCTGTGCTGAACCATTGGGCGAAGCCTGTCGCAGGATCGCGATGGCCTCGTCCCACTCGGCCCGGGCCTCCGCGATCTTGCCGAGCCCCTGGTGGACGCGTGCGAGGTTGCTCAGGGCGAGGGCGGTCTCCGCGTGCCCCTCGGGAAGCGACGAGCGGCGGAGCGCCAGCGCTTCGCGGAAGAACTCCTCGGCCTCCGCGAGCCGGTTCTGGTCTTGCAGGAGGGACCCGAGGTTGGCGAGCCCGGGGGCGAGTTCGGGGTGTCCCGCGGGGAGCGCGACGCGATCAATCGTCACTGCCTCGCGGTAGAGCGGCTCGGCCTCGGCGAGCTTGTTCTGGGCGTGCAGCAGCGACCCGAGGTTGTGCAGGCCGGTGGCGATGTCGGGATGTCCGGCAGGAAGGGCGGATCGCCGGATTGCGAGTGATTCACGGAGGAGCGGCTCGGCCTCGGCGAACTTCCGCTGGGCCTTGAGGAGCAACCCGAGTATGTTGAGGCTGGTGGCGAGATCCGGATGTCCCGCGGGCAACGCCTTGCGGCGGAGTTCGAGCGCTTCGCGGTACAGCGGTTCGGCCTCGGCGGGACGGTTCTGAACCTGCAGGAGCCACGCGAGGTTGTTCAGGCTCTTGGCGATGTCCGGGTGTCCGGCCGGGAGCGCCGCGCGACGCATCGCGAGCGATTCGCGATACATCGCCTCGGCCTCGGCGAACTTGTCCTGGCCTTGAAGGAGCGACGCGAGGTTGTGAAGGCCTAGAGCGACGTCGGGGTGTCCGGAGGGGTGGGCCGCGCGCCGGATCTCGAGCGACTCGCGATAGAGCGGCTCGGCCTCGGCGAGCTTGTTCTCGACGTGCAGGAGCAACCCAAGGTTGTTCAGGCTGTGGGCGATGTCCGGGTGTCCGGCGGGAAGGGCGGCGCGACGAATCCCGAGCGCTTCGCGGTAGAGCGGTTCGGCCTCGGCGAGCTTGTTCTGTGCCCTGAGCAGCAACGCGAGGAAGTTCAGGCTGTCGGCGATGCCGGGGTGTCCGGCGGGAAGCGCCGCGCGCCGAAGCGCCAGCGACCGCCGCAGGTTGGGCTCCGCCGCGTCGTAGAGGCCCAGCCCTCGCAGGGTGTTGCCGATGGCGATGCGCACGCCCGCTTCCACGAGCGGCTGTTCCCCGAGCGCCCCCTGTTCGAGCTGCTTCACGGCGGCTTGCATCGCCTGGAGCACGGTCAGCTTGTCGCCACCCATGTTGCTCGGATCGGCCGCCGCGAGCATGTCGG
>JBMOHX010000627.1:0-2110 GCA_049317625.1 Phycisphaerales bacterium | reverse complement strand
GCACGAAACCCTGGGAGAGGAAGCGTCCGAGCAGGCGTTGCACCACGCGATGCTGGAGATGGAGCTGCACGACGTGCTCGTCGATGCCCGCGGGGGGCTCGAAGACTACGGGGCGGACCGGTGATTCACGGCGCCACGCGAACGACTTGATGCCGTCCTTCGGCAGAGCGCGGAGGGTGTCGAGCGTGTCCGCCCATGAGGAATCGCTGCCGTGGCGCACGCCGAGGTTCGGGAAGCGGAACGAGCCGCCGTCCGCCGCGGCTTCAAGCGGGGCCGCGCCGAGCATCTCGAGCGAGCAAGACAGGGCATCGCGCAGCGCGGCGTGATCGAGGCCGATGTGCTGCCTCGAGTCCTTCAGGCGTGTTTCGAGGGACCTGATTTGTTCCTTCAGTTGATCGCGCCGCTTGCGGTTGCCTTCGAGCTCATCCTGCGTCACGTCGCGCTGCGACTTGTCGAGGTCGGCGGATTCGATGTCGGCGGCGAGCTTCTCGACGACCTCGTGAGAGATTCCCGTGCTGAGCATGCCCGCGAGGCGATTTTCTAGCACTTGCGAAAGACTGCCGAGTTCCTGCCGGATGCGGCGGGTCTTTTCGACGAGTACCTTCAGGACGCGGTCCTCGCGACGCTGCGAGTAGACGAAGTAGTGGCAGACGACCTCGGGGTGCGGCTGGAGTTTGCGATCGATGCGGCCGTTCCGCTGCTCGAGGCGGCTCGGGTTCCACGGAACGTCGAAGTGGAAGAGGTTCCAGCAGTGCGCTTGCAGGTTGAGACCTTCTCGCGCGGCATCGGTCGCGACAAGGATGCGGACCGGGTGTTCGCTCGGCGGCGCGTTGAATGCTCGTTTGATCGCGTCACGCTTGTCGGGCGGGGTCGAGCCCATGAACATGGAGATGCGTTCATCCGCGCGATCACTTCCGACGATCTCACGCTGGAGCATGTTCACGATGTAACGGCGTGTATCTTCCCATTCCGTGAAGATCAGAATGCGAAGATCATTCCATCCGGAGCCCTTCCGCATGTGTGTGCGAATCCACTCGATGAGGGTCTTGATGCGAGCATCGGGCTTGTCGCGATGAGCGTCGGCGGTGATCTCCATCTCGCGGACCAGCCGCTGCTCTTCCCGGACATCCGAATCGCTCGCGGTGCCGCGGGTTGATTCGGTCGCAGCGGAGATTGCAGCGTCCTCGAGCTGTGCAAGATCGTTCTCGTCGAGTTCGGCACGATCATCGTCCGCGTCGGGGGTAGAACTCACGAGTTCCATCTGCGAGTCAGTCAGTTGAGCCGCGGCGGACTTGCCCGCGGGCGTGTCCCAGATCTTCTCCATCGTGCGGCGGTGCGCGGCGAGGGTGCGAGCGAAGGCACTGACAGACGAGAGGAGTCGTTGTTGCAGACCGGAGATGAGCAGCATGGCCTCGGCCTGCTTGCGCTTGCTCTCGCCCGCGACTCGACGCAGCCGGACTTCGCGGTACTCGTTCAGAAGCTTGGAGAGTTTGAGTTCGGGGGCGTCCGGAGAGAGGCCGTCAATATCGACCTGCTTCACGATGCGCTTCGGGAAGCCGCCGCCGGCGCGGCCGACTTGGTCGGAGATTTCGCGGATGTCGTCCTTCAGGCGGCGGACCATCACAGCGTCGAGGTCCGTGGCGCGCACACTCACCGCGCGCGTGAAGCGCTGCGGGTCGAGAATCTCGAGGAGCGCTGAGAAACTGTTGGAGTGCCCGTTGTGCGGGGTGGCGGAGAGGAAGAGGCGATGCTCAAAGCGCGGCGCGAGATCGCGCACGGATTTGGTGATGCGAGAATCGATCGCGTACTTCGCACCGCTCGAAGGCGCCGCGTGGTGCGCTTCGTCGAGGATGAGCAGCGAACCGGGCCTGAGGTTGTCGAGCCAGTCGCGCATCGGCGCGGCGTAAGTCTCATCGATCAGCAGCTTGTGCGAGATGAGGAAGCGTGGGAACGTGGTCCACGGGTTCACGCTGTAGCCGCGCTCCTCGCGGATGCGCCGCATGTACTCGCGGTCGAGCACCTCGAACGTCAGCCCGAAGCGGCTTTCGAGTTCATCCCGCCACTGTGAGATCATCGAAGGAGGACAAGCGACCACGATCTCGCGCACACG
>JBMOHX010000626.1:0-2110 GCA_049317625.1 Phycisphaerales bacterium | reverse complement strand
GCGATCAACTGGAGGAGCGTGCTCTTCCCCGCGCCGTTGCGCCCCAGGATCCCGACCGACTCACCCCGCGCGACCTCGAACGAGACCCTGCGGCACGCCCAGAACTCGTGGTAGTACGTGCGGCGCCACCGCAGCAGCGCCTGCTTCAGCCGATCGACCGGCTTGTCGTAGACGTGGTAGCACTTGCCGGCGTCGCGGACGCTGATCACGGCTTGGGCCGGCGCGGGCGGCGGTGCCGCCTCGATCATCGACGCCGGGAGCGGCGGGTTGAGGGTGTCAGAGGACATCCGCGAACCCCCGCTTGCTCTTGACGAACCACGCGTACCCGCATTGGGCCACAACCAGACCCAGCAGCGTCCCAAGGGCCCAGGAACGCCAGTCCAGAGACTCGCCCGACAGCACGCAGCGCCGCGCGTTCTCCACGACCCCCGCGAGCGGGTTCCACTCGATCATCCACGCGAGGTCGGGAAGCGTCGCCAGGAGCTGCGCCGGCTTCCAGAAGATCGGGGTGAGAAAGAACAGGAACTGCGACACCACGAGCGAGACGACGTTGGCGATGTCGCGCACGAACACAGTCAAGCTCGCGAGGAACCACGAGACCCCGAGAGTCAGGAGCAGCAGCGGCAGCATCGCGACCGGCAGGAGTACCACCGTCCAGTGGAACGCGTGATGGAAAATCCCCACCCCCAGCAGCACAAGCGCCATCTCGCACGCCGCGTAAAACAGGGACGAGCCCAGATTGGAGATCGGCAGCACTTCGAGGGGGAACACGACCTTGGTGACGTACTGCGGGTTTTCGAGCACCAGCCCGCAGGCGCGGGTCGTCGCGGAGGAGAAGACGCCGAACACGGACATTCCGCAGAAGAGCCAGACCGCGTACTGCGGACGCGTCTCGGTGTCACCCGCGGACCGGCCGCTGAAGATGTAGGTGAACACAAACGTGTACACCGCGAGCATCAGTAGCGGGAAGAGCATCGCCCACACCAGCCCCAGGTGGGTGCCCTTGTACCGCGACTCGAAGTAACGCACCGCGAACTGCCTGGTCAGGTCCCGGTGCGACCAGAGGTTCGCGACCGCCGATGCCGGGTTGAGCAACGAGGCCAGCGGGGTGGGACGGGCGGTTCTCAGTGCGACGTTAAGCATGTCCGAACGAGTCGATCCGCGAGGTCGATGGGAACCGCGGGGCCACACCGTGCGCCCTTGGTCTCACCTTCAGTGCCGGGGGTGGCCTCTGGTGCCCTCCATCCCGCCCGCCCACTGGTCCAGTAGCTGGTCTTCGGGCGGACCCACACCACACCGAGCGCCCGCTCGCCGAGTACACGGCTCATCCTATTCAACGAGCAACCGTCAAACCACCGATCGCGTCGCCACTTCGAGATCGGGAACTGATCGGTACTCCATGCGGATGTCAAACCCGGGCCGTCGCCTCATCACCTCCACCGTCGTCACAGAGACTGTCCGGGCGTCGGCTCGGGACATCATCACGCTCGTCTCCGGGCGATCGGGCCAGCGGTGGGCGTGAAACCGGTCTTGATCGGCCGGGGTCCGGACCTGGAGATGCCTGAACAGCGCTCGCCGGCTCTCGACCCGGTCGTCGCCGAGCCCGGAGCTCGCGAAGCAAGTCGGGAGCTCGCTGCGCTTCTGCACCACCCAGTGTTCTCGGTCCCACCTGGCCTCCAGCAGCAAGATCCCGTCGTGGGCCGCCTCTACGGCAAGGAGCCGGAAGGGCGCGAAGGCCTCCAGGTCGTCGGAGCGGACCAGGCTCACCGCCTCCGATGCGCCCGTCGCGGTGATCAGCATGGGCACGATCGATCCGCGCGAACGCAGCTTCACCCCGTCCGGGATCACAGGCCCCGGCGTGGGATTGAGGTTGGTGACCGCCAGCGTGAGCCCGCGATCGCTGGTGGCGATCCAGGTCCCGCCGGCGTCGGGGTCGCGCGGGCAAATCGCGCGCACCGGCCCGAACTCGCGCCATTTCGGCGGCTCACCCGTCGCGCGGGATCGGAGCTCGTCGCGGTTGAACACGAACCTGTAGCCGGGCTCGGTTTCGTACCGGGTGATCAGCGACGCGGTGCACATCGGGGTTCAGCGACGCCCGCCGGCGCACGCG
>JBMOHX010000625.1:0-2116 GCA_049317625.1 Phycisphaerales bacterium | reverse complement strand
CGATGCTGTACTCGTGGACAATCGCTCCATTGGACTCTCCAACACCCCGATTGCTGGGCCGTGTCTCCGCTGCACCCGCCACTGAGGTTCGCACGAACTCGACCGTAGCCTTGTCCGCCTCAACGCGCACGCGCACGTGACCCGGGCTGCCGTGGAGCGTGCCGGAGGTGTAGCCGTACTGAGTCGCGGTCCTTGTGTTGCCGCGCGGATTGCCCGGTTGCGGGACGCACTGGTACACCACGCCATCGCGCTGGCTGTTCACATAGAGATGATCGTGACCGTGGAAGACGGCTGAAACGTGGTGCTTGACGAGTAGATCGTGTATCGGCATGGCCCACCCCGCGCGATGCTGGGCGAAGCCGGGCGAGCCGTCGGCGTTATTGCCGCCCCACTCGAAGTACGGCGACGACTCGACCCCGCCGCGCGATTCTGTGCCACCCATGCCGCCGACAAGGTGGTGAATGAAGACGAAGCGGTACTTCGCATTGGTGCGTTCGAGCGTCCGCGTGAGCCAGTCGTACTGAGTGCGGCCGAGGGTGCTGGTCCAACTGCTGTCGGTGGGCTTGAGTGGTTCATCATTGGGACGTTGCCCGCCTTGACCACCACCTCCTCCACCGCGTCCACGCTCGCCGCCGCCAGCTCCGCGATTGCCTCCACCTCCGCCGCGAATCCGTTCTGTCGAGCTCCAGTACGGATCGAGCACGATGAAGAGCGCATCGCCCCATTCGAAGGCGTAATAGTTCGAGCCGACGCCATCCTTCAACGCCGTAGAACCCGTGTAGAACGTGCCATCGCCGAGCGGCCCCGCGCCGGTTACAGGCTGCGGAAACCGGCTGGTGCGCTGCGCGTACGACCACGGCCCGATGTCGTTGGCGGCCGTGCCGGAGGTGCCCTTCTCACCATCGTGATTCCCCAGCACCATGAATGGCGGAACCGAGTGGGCCACGCGACTGAAGTAGTACCGCTGCGCATCGTACTGCGGCAAAGCACTCTTGAACTCATTCCCGCGTTTGTCGGTCATGAATGTGTCGCCCAGGTCGATCATGAAGTCGGGTTTGGCCGCGAGCATGTTCGCGAGCGTCTGCTCGTAGAACTGTGGTTCGACGCTTTGGTCGAGGTGCGAGTCGGCCTGAGTTGTGAACGCGAATGCCTGTCCGGTAGCCCGCGGCGTGCGGAACGTGAAGTACTCGGAAGAGATGAACTCGCCGGGCGTGGCACCGGCCGCGCGGCGGTATCGCACGCGATAGACGTATGCGGTGTCAGGGCTCAGCCCGTTGAGCGTGAAGAGGACCGGCTTGCCCGTCGGCAAGGGCTGCATGGGTGTCTTCGAGATCGGTGCGGCGTCGGCGCGGCGAAACTCGATGTACCCTTCCTGCGGCTGATCTTCATAGCACGCAACGCTGACGGCGATGGACTGGTGAGTAGGCCGCGCAAGCACAACATCGATGCTCCGACGCGGCACTTCCGTCTTGAAGGCGGTCATCTCGGCGAGCAGTCCACGCCGACCATCACCACGTGGCCCTTCGCCTGGGCGACTCTGCTCGTCCCGGTTTGGCGTCTGCGGGCGTTCGGGTTGCTGCGCGTTTGCACTCTGTCCGGAACAAAGCACCGCGCTCAGCGGACAGACGATCAGCGCCGCGCTGAGCAGTTTGGCGGCAACAGAAGCGAACCCTTGATGAGTACTGTATCTCATTGCGTTCTCACTTAGGTTCTACTTGGCGACCCGCGCGTACTTCACGTCAAGCGTTGCGGTGCCGAGTGTGGTGTCTTTGATCGCCGCCAGCAGCGCGTCGCGAGTGAGTGGCGTGCCCTTTGGCAGCACTGCCTCCGCCGAGAGCGCGTAGAGCGTGATGGTGTACGTCTTGTCGCCGGGCCCTTGCGAGCAGGGAGGCGCGTAGGCGTCTTTGCGGTTGACGGTGTTCTGGCCCCAGGTGCCGAGTGTCGCGTCGCCGCTCTTGATCTCGCGTGAGGCCGTCGGGATGTTGGCGACGACCATGTAGACGTGCGTGTCGTTCTCGCGGGTGATGTGGTGCATGACGACGGCGAAGGTCTTGGTGCCCTTGGGCGGCGTGCCCCACGACAGCGCGGGCGCACGGCTCGTTCCGTCGCACGTACA
>JBMOHX010000624.1:0-2116 GCA_049317625.1 Phycisphaerales bacterium | reverse complement strand
CGTGGGATTCCGGTTGTTGAAACAAAGAAAAACCCCCGGAAACAGTTCCGGGGGGTTCGCTTTCCAGTCGTTCGAACGTCGGAGAACCAGGCTTAGCAGCCGGGGAAGCTGATGCCGCCGGCATCCCAAGCGGAGAAGAAGGCGATCACGTCGTCGCCATCGACCCCGTTCGCGGCATCGACATCGGCGCACTCAATCCCGCCATCCCAGTCACCGAAGAAGGCGATCACGTCGTCGCCGTCGATCCCGCCGTTGTTGTCATAGTCGGCGTAGCAGCCGTCCGCCTGCCAGGCGCAGGAGGGGCCGGAGAAGACACGGCACGCGCCGGTGAGGAACACCGAGTACGCACCGGTGGCGGTGGCCGTGCCGGACCAACCGTCAACGGGGCTTGCGCCGCCGGGGCCGGTCGGGCCGAGTTCGGAGTTGAAGGGCGTGTTGGGGAAGATCAACGCGGTGGCCGCGGTCGGATCGATGTTGTAGCGGCTCACAGCGAGGTAGTAGTCGCCAGGGGTGAGGACGAAGGTGCCGCTCACGCGGCTCTGGAGGGTGGCGTCGCCGGGGAAGGTATCCGGGACATCGTCGTTCGCCGCGACGCCCAGGCCCGCGGAGTCGAAGAGGAAGAGCTGGGTGTCGAGCGTGGTGCGCTGGAAGGTCGTCGCTGTGAAGTTCACGTTGTCGCAGATGGCGATCTTGTACATGTCGATGTCAGCGGCGGCCGCGAAGTTGCCGATGATCTGGGGGAGCGGCTCGTTGGCGGCGGTACCCTGGACGACCTGGGCGGTGGCGGGCAACTGACCGGCGTCGCCGCCGGCACCGGCGATCTCGCGCCAGGTGCCGGGGGGCGGGCAGGCGGAGATGGTGATGTCGCCAGTGTCGGTGTCGGTGCGGCCTTCGCCGTCGACGACGGTGAAGATCGGCTGCGAGAGTCCGACGGTCGCGGTGGTGGGGATCTGGTACGAGAGCGAGAAGATATTGTCACCGCCGGTCACGTCGCCGTTGGTGCCGTCGTTGTACATCGTCGCGTTGCTCGGACCGCCGAGCGCGGTGAGGTCAACCTCGACGGTGTAGGTGGTGCTGGTGGGATTGGCACCCGGAATGACGCTGGCGGTGAGCAGCGTGACGGAGTCACCGCAGTTGTCCACGCCGCTGAAGGGAGCGAAGCCGCCGTCGACGACGGGGTTGCTGGTGATTGCGCCGGTGGCGAGGTTCAGGTTGAAGGTGCCGGCGTTTGCCGCGGTGGAGGTGGCGTTGAAGCCGGAGTTGAAGACGACCGCGGCGGTGGCGCCGCCACCGACGGCGATGTAGTAGGTGCCGGCGGCAAGGGCGCCGTCGCGGCCGTTGTAGGTCAAGCTATTGCCCACAGCCGGGCGCGCCGGGGTGGTCAGGCCGTAGGAGAACTGGCTGAGGGAGTTGGAGCCGTCGTCGCTGTCTGCGGTCACGACGCGGCCGGCGCTGTTGTAGACCGCGAAGCGGGTGTCGTTGGTCGGGAGAAGGGCGGAGCCTTCGGTGTCACCGTCGAAGTAGGTCGCGGCGGCGTTGCTGATGGCGGGGATCGCGACGCGATACCACTTGATCTCGCCGGCGGCGAGGGTTTCGCCGGAGAGGTTGCGAACGTCGTTCGCGGACATCGTGCCGAGGTCGGTCGAGGTCGGGGCCGGCGGGACGACGAAGTTGCCGATGTTGATGTTCAGCGTGTAGTTGCCGGTGGCTGTGCCCGTGCTCGTGACGGTCCAGTTGGCGGCGAAGTTGGCGTTGAAGATCGCAACGGCGACGTAGTAGCGGCCGGGGAGGAGCGTGCCGTCGCGCCCGTTGGAGACCACGCCGCCGGTCCCGGCGGCAAGGTCGCTGCCGAAGCCGAAGGAGAGGGCGCTGAGGTTTCCGATTGCGTCGTCGTCATCGGTGGCGACGAGAGCGCCCGTGGAGTTGTACACGCCAATCTCGCTGTCGGCAATGGTCGTGCCCACGGTGGTGAAGTCCGCGAAGCGGAGCGCAGCCGCGGAGACCTCGTCGGTCAGGTCGAACTGGTACCAGATGACTTGATTGCCAGCGATGGGGCCCGTCTCCGAGCGGACTGTGCCCGCGCCGAGGCTGCCGAGATCGATCGCCGCCGGCTGCG
>JBMOHX010000623.1:0-2117 GCA_049317625.1 Phycisphaerales bacterium | reverse complement strand
CAACACACACGGATTCACACTCGCTTGTAAAACAATCCGCGGCGAGTCTTTGCCCGCATTGACGGCGAGTGCAACACGAGACTTCTCCTCCGCATGGCGCCGCACCATCCGCGCCCTTCGCGTGTCATGTAAACGACGATTGCCGCCGCGGGTCACTCCGAAGCGTGCATCTCGTGGTCGACACGATCACGTGGGTCGTCGGAACTTACAACACCGCTCCGCGGCCGTTCCTCTGAAACACGAAAGCCGATGTCACACTCGACAATGCGAAGCGGGGCTATTTTATATGCAAAAAACGTCCGCACCATAAAGCGTTACACTGGCCTTCGCGTCGGCGGAGCAAACGCGACGCTCCGCGAGGGGGAGGTCATCGATGCTTGAGGCCGTAGACTTGCTTGCCGGACCCATCCTGAGACGGGTGGAACCCAACCTGGTCTCGGTATGGGTGGCGCTGACGAAACCGGCGAAGGTCGAGATCGAGGTTTTCCGCGGGCAAGGGCCCGCGGGGACGCTGGGGCCGAAGGTGCCGGGTAAGGCGCCCGCCTCCCCGCTGGACGTGCACACGATTTCGGCGGGGGCGAAGCTGCACGTTGTGGTGTCGATGTGGGAGCCAGAGTCGCTCGCGGGCCTGGAACTTGGACAGATCTTCTCATATGACCTGAAGATCACGACGGATGAGGACGGTGCGACTGCGCGGCTCAAGGACCTTGGCCTGCTGCGAGATCATCCGGGCCCGCCCAAATGGCTGGCCTTGGGATACAACGAGAACTGGCTCCCCACGTTCGCGGTTGTGCCGGCGAACGTGGCGGACTTGAAGGTGGCGCAGGGTTCCTGTCGCGCCAGCGCCGGCTCCGGGCGCGACGCGCTCCCGCCCGTCGATGACTTCATCCGCGCCGGGCTGACGGATCCCAAGAAGCGTCTGCACATGCTCTTCCTTACCGGGGATCAGATCTACGCCGACGAGGTGCCAGCGGAGCAACTGGAGATGCTCCAGCACATCGCCCACGAGCTGATCGGGGGCGACAAAGCCAAGGCGGCCGAGACCATCGCCGTGGAGTTCAAGGCGAAGGGTGCCGAGCCCGCGGCAACGGTGCACTATCCGCTGGACGCCACGCACATCCCGCCTGGGCGTCGGGGAAACCTGCTCAACGACCTCGCGGGGTTCACGTCCACGAGCACGGACTCGCACGTGATGGGGTTCGGCGAGTACTGCGCGCTGTACCTGACAGGGTGGTCAACGGTGAGCTGGGGGGACTGGAAGCCGCAGGACCTCCTCAAGGCGCGAAAGACCCCTTTCGAGGAGTACGTGTTCCAGACCGGTGCCGGCCTCAAGAAGCTGCAAGGCTACATGGGGCAGCACCCGGACAAGGACGAGGATCTGTTCAAGGAGATGGTGCGGTACCACGGTGCCTGGCGCCTGATACCCAGGAAGTTTCGCGCGATCGACACGAAGCTGTCGGCGCAGGATCGCAAAGCCGCCTGGGGTCACGGGCAAGACGGAGCCGACGGCTCGAACTTCTTCGCGTGGGACGAGTTCTGGGGTCCGGACCCGGACAACCCGCCGGTGCCCGAGACGGACGAGACCGCGGCGGACATGACGAGCAGCCCACGGACGGACGCGGAGCTCAACCGGCTCGCCAGGGCGCTGACGCCCTCGTGGTACGCGGGAGCCGCGTACTTCGGTGTGCCCTTCGAGGCGACCGACGAACTGGTCACCCCGGGCGTGCTGAAGCTCAAGACGAAGGCGGACGCGGTGTACAACCGGGTGCACCGGCTGGAGTGGTTCTTCAGGGACGTGCCGCGGGTGCGCCGCCTGCTGGCGAACGTGCCGACCTACATGGTCTTCGACGATCACGAGATCACCGACGACTGGAACATCTCGCCGAAGTGGGCGAAGCAGACCCGCGGCAACGCGCTCGGCCGGGCGGTGATCCGCAACGGACTGGCGGCGTGCACGCTCTTTCAGAGCTGGGGGAACGACCCGAGAGGGTTCCGGCCGGGGACGATGGGCAGACGCGTTCTGGACTTGGTCGTCGCGATGTTCGCGGGCGCGAAGCCCGACAACCCGGGACCGCTGCCAGCGCCCGCCGAGGCCCTCGAGCGACTGTTCGACCTGA
>JBMOHX010000622.1:0-2122 GCA_049317625.1 Phycisphaerales bacterium | reverse complement strand
CCGCGCGTGATCGGCGATCGCCCGCGTGATCGCCTGACGAATCCACCACGTGGCGTACGTGCTGAACTTGTAGCCGCGCTTGTACTCGTACTTGTCCACCGCCCGCATCAGCCCGGTGTTGCCTTCCTGGATCACGTCCAGGAACGAGAGCCCGCGGTTGCGGTACTTCTTCGCGATCGAGACCACCAGGCGCAGGTTGCCGCCCGAGAGATCGCGTTTGGCCTGCTCGTACTCCCAGAAGACCACGCTCAGGTCGCGCACGCGGCGCTGCAGATCGGCGGGCTCTTCCAGCACCAGGGCTCGCAAACCGTCGAGCTCCTCGCGCATCACCGCGAGGTCCTCGGGGTCGTACTGCTTCTGCTGCCGCTCGCGCTTCCCGCGGGGTGCCGACTTCCCGGGGTTGGCCGCGCGACGCAGCTCATTCTCCAGGTCCAGCATCTTCTTCGAGATCGACCGGAGCTTGCGCATCAGCGGGATGATCCGCCCCGTCCGCAGGCTGAGTTCCTCCGTCAGCACAGCCATCCGGCGACGCCGCGCCGCGATCCTCGCCATCAGCTCCGCAGCCTGCGCGGCCTCGCCCGCCGCGGCGGCGGCGATCATCTGCTCCCAGTCCGCGCGGTTTGTCGCGAGCAACCGCTCGAGCGTGACGACGTTCCCCGGGATCCGGCGCGAGATCTTCTCACGCGCGTTGGGCTCTGCGGTCGAGATCCGCATCGTGCGGTCGAAGGGCAGCTCGCCCTTGGCGACCTGCTTGAGCACCTCTACCGCCTGCGCCACCACGTAGTCGCTCTCGAGCGCCCGCCGACGGAACACCATCCGCGTGAACTCGACCTTTTTCGCGAGACGGATCTCTTCCTCGCGCGTCAGCAGGGGGATGCTCCCCATCTGCGAGAGGTACATCCGGACCGGGTCGTCGATCCGCTTGCCGCTGGTCTCTTCCGCGACAACTTCGGCGAGTTCCCGGTCCAGCTGAACCTGGTCGGTGTCCTTCGAATCGCCGTCCTCGTCGGTCGTCAGCGCGGCGTTCATCTGCTTCCGCAGCGAGGCCGCCTCACCCGCGCGCTCCCCGCCGTCCACGCTCATCGCGCGGAAGACCGCTGGCAGCGAGGTCAGCCCGGAGCCGTTCAGCTCCCCGCGTTCGAGCGACTCGCGGTGCAGCCGTGCCTTGTACTCGAGTTCGTCCACCAGCTCCAGCTTGTGGAGGTCGATGGTCGCGAGCAGCTCGTGCAGCCGCTCGGGGTCCACCATCTCGTCGGGGAGCGTGTTGTTGAGCTCTTCGTAGCTCAGCCACATCCGGCGCCGGCCCAGCGCCAGCAGTTCGTTCACGGCAGGGTGAAGATCGTTGACCACAACGCGCTCCTCGGACCGGCTGACTCAGTTCGGACGGGGCAGGACCCGGCGGTCATACCCCGATTGCGACAACTGCCGACGCTTCATCTCGATCAACTCCGCGACGCTCGAAGCCCCCTTCTGGGCCTCGCGGTCGCGGTCCATCTGGATCGTCTTCATGCACGCATCAAAGTGCTCAACCAGCCGCGTACCGCGCCCGGTCACGTCGTCGACCCACGACGCGATCGTGACCGCGGCGTCTTGCACGCCGAGATCCTCCGTCTCCGTGAGCACCTCGCGCAGGTAGGGCTCGCGCCCGTCCTCGATCAGATCTCTCACGAGCTGTGCCAGTTGCTGGACCAAGGGTGAACGATAAGCACCGGCGTCACCGCGTCCTGCTCTTCCATCTTCAATCGGTTCCAGAGCTTCGCGTCGCACAGGAGGCACCCCAGCACGTGCTCGTTGGCCGTCAGCGTCGGCCCCGACGGCAGTTCGCGCGGCCCGCCCCCCGCGCCCGTTCCCTCGTCGGCCCCAGAGTCAATGCCCGCGGGCAAGCTGGTCATCCGCCGCGGCCCTCCCCCGGCGTTGATCGCCCTCTCGATCACCTGTGGCGCAACCCCCGCGACGCCCGCGAGATGTCCAACGATCAGCCGCTGCCGGAGCGGGGGAACGTCCCGCAGCCCCAACTCCAGGAGCGTCGCGATCTCGTTCTCGATCCCCTGCGATACCGCCGCGATCCCCTCCCCTTCGAGGTTCGCCCAATGCGTGGCTTCACCGTTGCCGCCTGGCCGCA
>JBMOHX010000621.1:0-2133 GCA_049317625.1 Phycisphaerales bacterium | reverse complement strand
CGGCGACCTCATCAAGATGGGCGTCATCGTCCCGACCAAGGTCGAGCGCGTCGCGCTGCAGAACGCCGCGAGCGTCGCGGGCCTGCTGCTCACGACCGAAGCCGCGATCGTCGAGATCAAGGACAAGAAGAAGCCCGCCGGCGGCCACGACCACGACCACGGCGACGACTATTGAACATGAACCCGGAGCGCAAGCTCCGGACGCGATGATCTACCGACCCGGAGCTTGTGCTCCGGGTTCTTTTTTGTCGCTGGGCATCCGGAGCTCGCGCTCCGGGTTCCTGATGACCACCCGTTCACGTTCGTCTTGTGCCACCCGCTTCTTTCTCGTGCTTGCGCCAACCACCACCGGCAGCGACCCAAAGAAGAGCACCGAGCACGTTGCCACGGTGACCATGAGGCCGGTCTCCCGGCCGTGCTGGAAGCCCCAGTACACAACCGGCGCGGCGATCAGGGCGAGAATCATGAGCACGTTCCGCACGCCCTGAGCGTAGGTTGATCCGTGTGCGGATTGGTCGGTACTCGGGCCCGGCGCGCCGCCGGATTCGCGCGGTCTCGCGTGTGTCAAGAACGTAAGAAAGCGACACAGATGCCCGCCCGCGCGAAACCTCCGGCGCGCTCGGGCGTAGAGAAGCGGCCGCACAACTCTGTGGGGTTCCTTCTGGAAAAAAGCATGATGATTGGTTCCCGGCGTACGTCCCCGCTGCGTGGTCGACTGCTCTGCGGCGCGATGCTCTGTGCGTTTCCCTGCGCGGTCTTCGCGCAGCCCACGGAGTTCTTCGACCTCGGGGCCTTCTCGGCGCCGGCTTCGCCGCGGTCCGCGAGCGAATACCTGAACTTCTCGGCGTCCGATATCCTCTCGTTCGCGGGCGGCGAAAGCCTCACCGTGAAGTGGGTGCGCTTCGAAGTGGCCGCGGCGATCGAGCCGCCGCTGTTCTTCGACATCGACTCACGTCTCTACAACATCGAGAACCTCCCCAACGGCCTTACCTACGCGCTCTACAGCAACACGGGGCAGCTTCTCGCCCTGGATGATTCGGACGGGAGCTTTCCGCTCAACGGTGCGGCGGGTCTTTCCTTTGGCTCGACGGACTTCCGTGTGCCCGCGGACACGCCGCTTCTGAGGGGTCAGGATGGCACGCTTGCACCGGGTGTCTATTGGCTCGCGCTCGCTGCGGGCACGACGGCTTCAGTCGTTGCGGGGCAGACCAACTGGGATGTCACGACCAGCAGCAGCTACCCGATGGGGTTGTTCAGTCCTGGAACGTACTACCTGGAACTGAGCTTCGCGGTGGGCAACACGACGCCCGTTGACCCTCCCGTGAACGACCTGTGCGCGAACGCGCTGGTGATCGGTGAGAATCCCGATCGCGGCACTCCCGCGTGGAGCGGCACCAACGCCGGCGCGCTGAGCGACGGCAACTTCCCCTGCTACCGGAACAACTTCCCGCCGTACGACACCAAGGACGTGTGGTTCAGGTACATCCCGAGCGCGACCGGCATCGTCGAAGTGACGGCCACCGGTGGTGCGGGCGGTGCCGCGGACCCGATGCTCGATCGATACGACGATGCACTTGGGTGCGGCTCATCGAGCGTGCAGTGCGTCGGCGGCGGCAGCATCGTCTTCGATGAAGGAACGCGGATGACGTTCCCGGTGGTGCAGGGTGAGCCGGTGCTGCTGGCGCTGGCGGTCTACGCCGGAGCCGTCGGCGACATGGAACTCAACGTCAACCTCATTCCTCCCCCTTGCTCGCTGACGATTCCCGCGGGTGCCACTCCCGAGAGTGAACTCGCCTGCGGCGACGATTTCAACGGCGGCTGCAACCTCGCGCCGCCGGCGTTCGACACCATCGCGAACGGTCAGACGGTGACGGGCACACTGTTCGACTCGCGGACGCTGCGCGACACCGACTGGTTCGAGTTCACGGTCGACCGCCCCTCGCTCATCAACATCACCTACAGCGCGCAGGCGCCGTCGGTGGTCTCGGTGCTGGCCCGCCCTGACGCTCCGGATCAGTGCTTCAACTTCGTCAGCTTCTTCGGCGAGGATTCGGACTACGCCCAGGCTTGCACGACCCGTGCCGCGAGCGGCGAGCTCGAGCCCGGCATCTACCGCGCGGTGATCGCGCACCG
>JBMOHX010000620.1:0-2150 GCA_049317625.1 Phycisphaerales bacterium | reverse complement strand
CTGGTGCGAACGCTTGCTCGCGATGAGGTTCGCGGTCAGCACGACGCCCACGACGACCACGCCGATGAGCATGGAAAGCGCGGCAGGGGCGTCCGCGTCCTGCTTGCCGGGGGTCGGCGGCCGCAGCTGCTCAGCCGCGGGAGTCTGGGACTGAGCCGAAGCCAGCGGAGCCGACATCCCGAGCGTCGCCGCGCACAGCACAACCATCGAAGTCAGAGTCTTCATGGCAAGATGGTACGTCGGATCGCGTTGCGGGGATGCACGCTCCGCACAAACTCCAAACCCGAGTCTCTATCCGGGCAGCTCCGCTTCCGTCTCGCGCAGGTTGTCCTTCAGCTGCGAGATGCGTTCGTGCCCGGCCGGCAGCATGGCCTCCGCATCCTTCAGAGTGGCGCGGTACTGCTCGATCGCGCCGGCGAGATCCCCGGACTTGCGGAGCGCGGTGCCCAGGTTCATGCGGGTGGTGATCGTCGCGGGGTGGCCGGGCCCCAGCTGCTCGGCCTGGCGTGACGCGGTGTCGCGGAAGACCCGGATGGCCTCCGGGTACTGGCTGACGGAGACCAGCGAGTCGGCGTAGTTGCCCGCGATGATCAGCGTCGTGAAGTGGTTCTCGCCGAACCCCGACTTGGCGCCCGAGTAGGCTCGGGCGAGCACCGCCGCGGACTCCTCGAACTTCTCTCGCCTCTTGAGAATCGACGCGAGGTTCGACGCCGCGGCGATCGTGTAGGGGTGCTCCTCGCCCATGTTCGAGCGGAGTGCGGCCACGGCTTCTTCGAGCAGCGTGCCGGCTTCCTCGTAGTGCTTCGCGGCGGTCAGCCCGACGGCGAGGTTGTTCAGGGCCGCGAGGGTGTCAACGTCGGTGAGGCCCTTGGTGGCGCGCCTTTGCTCCAGGATTCGCCGCTTGAGCGGCAGCGACTCTTCAACGCGGCCGACCTTGCTCATCGCCGCCGCGGCCACCGCCAGGCACTCCATGTGCGATTCGCTTCCATCGCCAGCATTGGCCCCCACGATCTCCGCGGCGAGGAGGGCTTCCCGTTCGGCGAGGGCGAACTCGCCGAGTTCGTAGTGCGCGTTCGCCATTTCCAGTATCGCGGCGCCGGCCTCTGTGGATCGGTCGCCCGGGCCACGCTTGGCGAGTTCGAGGGCGCTCTCCGCGAGCGCGAGCCCTTCGCGCGGGCGGCCGAGAGCTGTCTGGGCGGTCGCGAGCGTGGTGCGCACCGCGGCCCCGACGGCGGGCGTCGCTTCGAGCGCGGTGGCGCTCTCCGCCGCGGCGCGGTCGAGCACGTCCACCACGCGCACCTGAGCGCCGTCGCGACCGGGGTCGGGCGCGGCGAGCATCCCGCGGACGAAATCGAGGACCGCGCCGAGCTTTCTGGCTTCGGACTGCGCGGCGTCACGTTCGAGAGCGATGCGTCTCTCGCTCCGGACGCTCACGATCAGCGCGAGCGCAAGGGCGGTCACGATGCCGCCCGCCGCGGTGAGCGCCCATCTCGCGCGGGCCGCTCGCCTCCGGAGCTTGCGCCACGAGCTGTCGCGTCGGGCGCGGATTGGTTCGGACCGGAGCCACGACGAGAGATCGTCGGCGAACGCGGCGACTGATTGGTATCGGGCCGCGGGGTCGCGTGCCAGCGCGGTCGCGCACACCGCGTCGAGGTCGGCACCGGCTGAGGGTGCGGCGCCCGAGAGCGAGGGCCGCTCGGCGGCACCGATGGTCGCGACCATCGCGGCGATGTCCCCCGAGAGCGCGTAGGGCGTGCGTCCCGCGAGCAGGAAGTACAGGATCAGCCCGAGCGAATAGACGTCGCTCCGCACGTCGGGGAGATGCTCCCCGCCCAACTGCTCGGGCGAGCTCCACTGCAACGACCCGACGAACTGACCCTCGATGGTGACCTCGGCCTCGGAAGCGGTGGCGGCGAAGGACTTCGCGAGGCCGAAGTCGAGCACGCGGGGCTCGCCGCCGGCGTCGAGGAAGATGTTGCCCGGCTTGAGGTCTCTGTGGATGACGCCGCGCTGGTGCGCGTACGCGACGGCCTCGGCGATCTTGACCATCAGCGAGACGGTTTCTCGTACGCGGTCGGGCGCGAGCGGGTAAGTCTCGGCGGTGGTCGCGGCGGAGAGCGGCTTGCCCTCCACGTACTCCATGACCAGGA
>JBMOHX010000619.1:0-2155 GCA_049317625.1 Phycisphaerales bacterium | reverse complement strand
CTCAAGAGAGCGATGCGCCAGGACATCGAGGCCGCGTGCAAGCAAGCCCGCCTCACCGTCGCAGAAGGCAAGTCGCTTCTGAAGTACTACGACGACGGGCTCGAGGGGTATACCTACCTCGAGGGGTAAGGCGGAAACCGGAAACCGAAAAGCGAAAAGCGAAAAGCGAAAAGCGAAAAGAAGAAACGTGCGTGGACTTTCGGTCATGCTCAGCAGCCGCTGTCCCAGCGGGCGAAGAACGTGATGACGTCGTCGCCGTCGACGCTTTGATCCGTGTTTACGTCTGCTCGGCCGTCGCCGGTATCCCAGCGCGCGAAGAACGCGATCACGTCATCTCCGTCTACGCCTCCTGAGCAATCAAAGTCCGCGGGGCAGACCGTCAGCAGCGCGGCGGTTTCGGTTCCGCCGCAGCGGTTCTCGAGGCGGGCCGTGTAGATTCCCGCGTCGGCGGTCGTGACCCCGTTGATCGTGAGGCGCGGTCCGGTCGCTCCGCTCACGACCGCTCCTGAGCTCTGCACCCCGTCGGCGAGATCAACCCCGGCCTTGCGCCAGCGCACCGACGAACCGGGCTCGGCCGATACCTCAAAGACGGTGGCGCATCCCAGCCCTGAGCGCTCAGCGGAAGGTCCGCTCAGAATCGCGGGGGCGCGACCGGCGCTCGTGACCATCGCGGGGTAGTCCGTTTCGATGTAATCGACCCCGAGATCGATGAGCGTGTTCATCACGCCCGGACCAACAACCGTGTACGCGGAGGTAAAGAACCCCTCGGCCCGCGCCTGTGTCACCCACGCCGCGTCGACGCTCCCGCCTGTGTAACTCCCGTACCCCAGGTCCAGGCCTTCGACATTCAGCGACCGGAGCTCCGCGAAGGCCGCGGGAGTCCGCGGGATCTCGCCCACCACGATCCGCGGCTGCGCGAACTGTGCATTGAACTCCGCGACCAGCGTGCGGTCATAGGCCCAGATCCAGATGTCGCGCTCGGTCATGCCCGCTTGAGCGAGGGCCGCGGCGATCGCGGGGGCCATCCCGTTGACCTTTACATCCAGGTACGGGGTCACGCCCGTCCCCCGCAGCCGCGTGAAGACCTGCGCGAGCGAGGGCACCGGTTCCCCCGCGAACTCTGGCCCGTACCAACTCCCGGCGTCGGCACCCTGGAGCTGCGCCCACGTCACCACGTTCGCGGCTCCCGTGCGGTTGGTCGTGCGATCGAGCGCCGAGTCGTGCATGAGGATCGCCACGTTGTCCGCCGTCACCCGCACGTCCATCTCGATCGCGCTCGCGCCCGCGGCGACAGCCGCGTTGATCGAGGCCATCGTGTTTTCCGGCGCCTGACCGGAGAACCCGCGGTGCGCCGTCGCGCCAGCGCAACGCGTGTACGCCGCGGGCGCTGTCGCGGGAACGCCGGCGGTCCCCAGGCCGGCGGCGGTCGGCCCGCCGAGCGCTCTTGCCTCGGCGGCGGAGAGCCGTCGATCCAGGAACATCAGGCTGCTCACGAACACCTGGGCTGATTCGTTGTTGTCGTCGCCGAAGAGGATCAAGTCCCCGCCCGTCTGCGCGTACAGCGCCCAACGAGAGCCGATCGAAGCGCCGGTTCCGCCGTGCCCGCCAACGAAGACGCCGTCGATGTAGGTTTGCGAGAGGCCTTCGCTGTCGGCTGCGCCGACCACGATGAGGACGCGGTGCCAGCGGCCGCGCTCGACCTGGCCGTTGAACACCCCGTTTACGCCCACCGCGCCGGCGGGGGTGATGAAGAAGTCGCCGTCGTTCCCGTTGGTCAGGTTCGTATTGAACAGGCTGCGATTGACCGTGGGGCCGCCCGTCGGAATGTACAGGTCGAAGCCGATCGTGTAGTTCGACACCCATCCGTCCCCGACGTGCACGCCGTTCGGAGCGCTCTGGTGGTCGAGAAGAATACCTCTCGCCGCCGAGAGCGAGGGCACCGACATGACGCCGCTGTGGCCACCCGGCAGAGCGGGCAAACCGAGGTTGGCGGAGTTCCCGAACGTGACCACCGAGCCGGTGTCCCCGCGGTAGGAGAGCACTCCGGGCCCGCTCGCCAGCAGGCGGTTCGCGGGGGCATCAAAGCTCCAGATCGTCTGCCCCGCGCGAGCGGAAGTGCCGCAGCAGAGGGCGAGCGAGGCCAGGGCGACTGAGG
>JBMOHX010000618.1:0-2161 GCA_049317625.1 Phycisphaerales bacterium | reverse complement strand
GAGGTTCGCCGAAGAGTCGTACCCCCGTCCCAGTTTCGTCGGCTCCCACCCCGGCGGCCGCCGGGTGCAGTTGGCGATTTGGAGCTTTGCTGACGAAGTATCCAGATTGGAAGCGCCCGAGGTCACGAACCAGAGGATCAGGGCGGCGAGGACCGGCCGGGATATCGTCCGCTTGTCCGTCAGTTCAACCCCATTTGCGAACAGAGACGGGTTCGTGCCGCGCCAGTCGATGAGAACGGCCCCCGCGGAGAACCTCCCAGGGTGATATTGCTCGGCTTCGACGGGGAACATCCGCGCGTTCCTCACCGCGGGCTCGCTGGGTGTGAAGGTCCACTCCACGCAAAAGTGCTCCTCAGGGACCATCGCGGCGACCGGTGGCGTTCGCGGACGGCCAGTTGCCGGGGCACGGTGCTCGACACGCAGGCTCCCCCCGGCCTCCCGATCATGGTCAGTGTTGTGGTTGGGCAGATGCTGGTAGACGACTCTGGCCCCGGACCAAACCCGCTTGTTCAGCTCCGAGATCGCGCCGTCCAATACACTCTGGATGTTGCGCCCAACGACGAGAAGTTCGGAGCCGATGCAGGGCGTTAAGGCTTTGACACCGACCAGCGCGCCGCTGCTGCTCGACCGCGCGAGGCTGGCGATGATGTCGTGGGCGAACCGCAGGTTGTTGTTCTCATGCCCCGCCCGAAGGGTCATCGAGAGCAGGCCCATTTGATCGCTGATGCTGGCGAACGCCCTGGACGAAGGACTCGGACGCACCGTGTATTCCAGCATCTCCGCGAGCAACTCCTAGGACTCGACCGCGCTCGCGCGAAACAGCCCGTTCAAGATGTCTTTCACCGTATCCGGGCGCCCATCCGTCACCGTGGCCGCACCGTCGATCTTGCTCCTCAAGTCGGCGACCGTGGCTTCGGTGCGGCCTGCACGCGCAACGATGCGATCGTGCACCTCGGCGGTGTCGACCTCCGTGTCGCTGGTGCGAACGATCGCGACGTCCACGTACCCCCGCGAGGGGTTCTCGCCCCTGGGGTACGTCGGGAGTTGATCGATGCGCTGGCACTGCGCCCGCATCTTCATCGGCATCCAAGCGATCGCCTCGCGCGACTCGCAGCCGATGCGTCGCCCCTCGTACTCGCTCGGCAGGATCTCGTCGGGCGACTGCGTCACAACGGAGAGGTGAGTCCCACCCTGGAGCGCCGCGCAGAGGGGGTACGCCGAGGGGATCACCTTGGCCTGATGCGCCACCAAGCACCACGCGAGCTGCAGGGTCTGCTCCCACTGTGGCAGCAACGTGCCATGCGCGTCGAAGGCATCTCCTACAAGCCCGGCGTCGAGGGTGCCGTCGAGCAGGTGAAGCGCGGTGGCCACCGCGAGCGACGTCGAGTAGGCGAGCATCCACCCCCGCGCCCTTGGGATCTCGGAAACCATGCTGACGACCGCACCTCCGAGTCGGAGCGGTGGCGTGTGAGGCTTGCCGCGGGCGCATTCGGCGAGGAACTCCACAACCCGCGCGATCCGCTCCGGCGCCCACGTCTCCCCGTAGGCGGGGGCCCCATTGCGCAGCCCGAGGATGTTGCTCCGCTTGACCTCGAAGCCGCTCATGCCAGAGGGGGCACGGGAAGCGCCGACGAAGACCCGTGGCGCCATGCGACCGCAGATCGCGACTCCGCCGAAGGCGCCCGAAAACGCAGGCGTGAGGGCGTAGATCGCAGGTACTGACACCACGACCTCGTGCTCGCTAGCGAGTTCCTCGACGATTTTGCTCTCGCTACGCAGGCTCTGGAGCCGCTCCACCGACAAGACAGGCTCAAGGTGTGACGTACGGGTGGGCATCGCGACCAACCCAATACACGGGAAGGAAGGAAGGCAGGAAGGTGTTTCGAGCGCCAGCGTTGCCTCCGCCTGCTCCTGATGGCCTGGTCGGGGCTCCTTCCCGTTCCCCTTCCCATATTCCTGTGCAACTCGGTCCTCCATGAGCCTCACCTCCTGCACCACGCCGCGACCCATGTGCTCCCGAGTACTACCCCCGGCACGCGGCTCCTCCCCACGGAGGTCGACGACGCCCGCGCGTTGGAACGTCGGGGCGTCGATGCGCAAGAGGGCGGGCGCGTTCTACATGGGCCCCACGGCGAAGCGCACAGGTCGGAGCGCGGTGCCG
>JBMOHX010000617.1:0-2162 GCA_049317625.1 Phycisphaerales bacterium | reverse complement strand
CTGGAACCAGAAGGGGGTTCCCGGCGCCCAGGGAGCGACCGGCCTTCAAGGCACGCCAGGAGCCACTGGACCCGCCGGACCTGTCGGGGCGGCCGGGCTACCGGGCGTCCCCGGAGTCACGGGGCCGCAGGGCGAGCCTGGCCCACAAGGTGCAACTGGCAGCACCGGGCCGCAGGGCCCCAAGGGTGACCAAGGCGTCCCCGGGCTACAGGGGCCAGCAGGAGCACCAGGTCCAAAGGGCGAGCCGGGCACCGCCGGGGCGAATGCTCTGAATGCACAGCTACTCGACGCCAACGGCAACTCCCTCGGGACAATCCTTCCCTGGTCTGATGCCGGCGCATGGTGGCTTTGGAATGGTTCCGAACAAGTCTTGCTCACCGCAACCGGCCTCCCATACGAGCCAGTCGGTCGCGACATGGTCGCATTCGAGTCGAGCGACTGCACGGGGCCGCAACTGGTCACACCACTCGCACCCCGGCCAGACGGAAGGCCCTTGATCTTCGGCTTCACGGATCCAACGCAGGCGGGTGGAGTTGCCTACTACGAGGTGGCTACTTCGCCGCAACCCGTGGCCTCGACAATCAACTCGGTGAAGTTCACCGCCGATGCCTGCACCCCGTTCGTCTTTAACGGCACCTTCTACGAGTTGCTCATAGGACCGCAGGTCCCGCTACCAGCGCTGCCTCTGACACCAGTCGTGGTGCCCTAGTTTCGACAGTGCAGCTGGGCACGCATTGGCTGGTGCAACAACAGCTCGGTGGCCTCAGAACCCTGAAGGGCTGTGAGCGCAGTTGAACTCGTTCCGGAATCCGCGATTTCTCGTTCCAAAGCCTTACAGGCGCACGACCCGTACGCTGGGCCTCAGCAGTTTCGCGCCGTCCCCACGGGAGCGGGACTTCCGCGCAGAGCTCCACATGAAGCTCCGCGTTTAGTCGGCCGTCATGATACGAACTGTTCGCCCGTACTCAGCCATAGCAACTCCCGCAGCCAGCCGAGGATTACAAGCCCCCCACGCGCCGATACGTCGCCCGCTGCAACGAAGACGGTCCAGCAGCCAACACCGAAGCACCGTTGTACCTGATTGGCGTCAGAAGATGAATGACTCGAGATCGACGCCTGACGCCTCATACCGTCGCCATGCAAGGATCGCCAGCTCATCGATGGGGGCGACGAGCATCTGTCTATGCGCTCGCCCCGCTTCTCCGGCTAGCACTGCAACGGAACCGGGTGCGTGACGGACACCACCGTCGGGTCACCTCGACCGATGGAGTGCGCCGGTTCACTGCGATCTCACTTGGCGGCGGTCGGCCCTTAGTGTTCACCTGTTGTTGGCGAGTACTTCCTAGTCTCCTGCGCTGCGCAGACCTACCGTCCACGTCATGACGGAGGCGATCCTTGTGCGGAACACGTGTGCCAAGAATGGCCGAAGAGACACCTGCGTTGCAGAACACCCAAGCACCCCGCCGAAGTCCGAAAGTGCCCGACCATCGCATCATCCGCGCCATACCCGAGGTCGGCGAAAGCCTCATCCTGACAACCTCGAAAGTGGATGCTCATCATGCGACACCTTCTGACTGCGCTCGCCGCTGTGACCCTCGTTGGGTGTGGCACGCCGACCGCGACAGAGCCACCATCGGGGGCGCCCACGTCAACCAACACGACGACAACGACAGAGCCATCATCGGGGGCGCCCACGTCGACCAACACGACGACAACGACGGACATCTCAACGACGCCGCCGACGGGCGTCGACCCCGTGGTCGCCGCCGGCGCTACCTACTACGCGGCACTCCAGTCCGGCAACCTCGCGCAGGTGCAAGCAGCATCGTCAGCTCGGTGCGCCCCAATGGTGACGGAGTCCTTCGTGATGGTCGCCGCAGGCAAACTGGCTGGCTTCCCAGCGACGATCACGGTGCTGTCGGTCGGCGTCGACACGGCCTCAGTGAACATTGACAGCGAGGCGGTCCTAGGGAACGACGGGCAAGGCACCCAGTTTCGAAACGAGGGCGGGGCCTGGCTCTGGGATGGCTGCCCCTAGGCCGATCGTCGCGAAAGAAGCCTGAAACCGCCACGCTCATACAAACACGGCGATCAACCGAAGCTGAGACGCGCCAAATCCCCGGTCACGCCGGGAAACGGGCCAACGAGACGAGGTGGTCGGT
>JBMOHX010000616.1:0-2179 GCA_049317625.1 Phycisphaerales bacterium | reverse complement strand
AGCGTTGGAGTTCGGGAAGACACAGACAACGGAGGGCGATCGGCCGCTCACGGCGCTCGTGTGCTGTACACCGGTGGATCAGCCCGAGCACGCGGACCAGTTGCTGGTGCTGAAGACCGGGCCCGAGGTGCTGACGGGGTCGACGCGGATGAAGGCGGGGACGGCGACGAAGCTGACGCTGAACATCATCTCGACGACGCTGATGATCCGGATGGGGAAGGTGTACGAGAACCTGATGGTGGATGTGAAGGCGAGCAACGCGAAGCTGCGGGACCGGGCGGCGCGGATCATCGGGACACTGACGGGGCTGGAGCGGGAGGGGTGCTTTGAGCTGCTGGATCGCGCGGGGGGCGTGGTGAAGACAGCGGTCGTGATGGAACGGCTGGGGTTGGGAAGGTCCGCGGCGGAGGCGAAACTCGCGGAAGTCGCGGGCAGGCTTCACGATGCGCTCGGGGACCAGGCGGGCTCTGGGGGAAGCGGGCCGGCGGATCGCGAAGAGGACGGGGCCGACGAGGAGCCGGGAATCGATCCCGAAGATTGAGTCGAAATGCCGGGTAGGGCGTCGTCCGGGGGGCCGTTCCAACGTACACTCTCGACCCCTATGACACGAATTCTCCATGTCGGCGTGGGTCCTCTCGGCCAGCGGGTTATTTCCGATCTGATCGAGCGTGACCTTGGTCAGATCGTGGGCGCCGTGGATGCTTCTCCGCAACTGGCGGGCAAGCACCTCGTGGACCTGGTCCCGAACGCGAACCCGAAGGTGAAGATCCTCCAGTCGTTGAACGACGTTGGGGATTGGTCGACCTTTGACGCGGTGATCGTCACGACCAACTCCGACCTCGTGAGTTGTGCGCCGACATTCAGGGAGCTCCTGCGTCAGGGCAAGGCCGTGGTGTCAACGTGCGAGGAACTCGTGTACCCGTGGCTGCGGCACGTGGTGCTCGCCGAGGAGCTCGACGAGATCGCGAAGCGGCACGGCGGGCGGCTGTTGGGAACGGGCGTGAACCCCGGGTTCCTGATGGACGCGTTGCCGGCGTTCCTTACCAGCGTGTGCAAGCGGGTGCGCGGGATGGCGTGCTACCGGATCCAGGACGCGTCGGCGCGGCGGATCCCGTTCCAGAAGAAGATCGGCGCGGGGCTCGACGACGAGCAGTTCGCGACAAAGGTCCGCGAGGGCACGCTACGGCACGTCGGGCTCGGCGAGAGCCTGTATTTCCTGTCGCATTATGTCGGGCTGCCGCTGGAGCGGTGGGAAGAGGACATCGGGCCGGTGAAGGCCGACCGGGACCTGGTCTGCGGGCTTGGGATGATCCCCCGCGGCCGGATCGCTGGCGTGCGACAGGTGGCCCGCGGGTACTACGACGAGCGGTGCGTGCTGCACCTCGAGTTCCAGGCGTCCATCGGCCAGAGCGACCCGCACGATCGGATTGTGATCGAGGGCGAGCCGCCGATCGACATGGTGATGCCGGGCGGGGTGCACGGGGACATCGCGACGAGCGCGATCGTGATCAACTCGATCCCGCGGCTGTTGGGGGCTGCGCCGGGTCTGCACACGATGGCGACGATCCCGGTGCCGGTCCACTGCTCCGGGCGGAACGAGCGGCGCTGAGTCGGCCCGGGAAACTGGTCGGGGTTGCCGCGGATCGCCGATGACGTTGCACCATGGCACGCATACCTGTTGAGTCCGCGACCGCGACGACGTGCACCGTGAACGGCCGGGAGTTGCTGGCCTTCGGTGGCTGCAACTACCTGGGCTTGGCGAACCGCGCCGAGGTGCACGCGGGGCTGATCGGCGCGATGACGCGGTACGGGATCAGCACGACGGCCAGCCGCGAAACGACGGGGAACACGCTGATCCATGAGTCGCTGGAAGCGGCGCTCGCGGCGTTCACCGGGCAGGAGGCGGCGATCCTGTCGGCGGAGGGGTACACGGCGAACTTCATGTGTGCGCAGGCGATCACGGACGATCTGCGGATCGCGCTGATCGACGCGAACGCGCACCGGAGCATCCGCAACGCGGCGACCGCGGCGGGGATGTTCGTGTTTGAGTACGAGCACCTGAATCCGGATTCCGCGGCGTGGCACATCAGGCAGCACGCGGAGGCGGGGATCGCGATCATGACGGACAGCGTGTTCGCGGCGGACGGCGCGATCGCGCCTCTGCGGGAGCTGCTGGGGG
>JBMOHX010000615.1:0-2183 GCA_049317625.1 Phycisphaerales bacterium | reverse complement strand
CAGAGCGTGTTGTCGTGGCACCGGGCACAGGGGCGCGCGGGGCAGGGGCGCGGGGGGCGGGGTTGGGGTCGCGCTACGATGACGCGATGGCTCAACCCAACCAGCGACCGGCCGGCGAGGACTTTCAGGAGAGGGCCGTTGCGTGGGGCCTGGGGTTGAACTTCGCGTACGGGGTGATCGGGTTCTTTCTGGTGGGCTGGGCCGTGCAAGCCTGGCTATGGAAGGATGCGGCGCCCTGGCCGATGCTGGTGGGGCTGGGGCGGGGGCGGGTACCGCTTTGTGCGGGACGGGCTCGCGATGAACCGGAAGTGACCCGGCAGTCCACCGAACTTCTCTGCTGAGCAGACTTCCCTCCCCGGATTCCAATCGCTATCCTTCGGCCCCGATGGTCGGGGGGTCCGGCGTTTGGCCGGCGCGTTGCGGTTCGAGAGAGCGTCCGAAGCCCGTTTTTGCACGATGACACCGGCCTCCCCCACTTCCTCAGTCGGCCCCTTGGCGAGCCGCCCGAACCTGCTGCAACTGGCGGGTTGGAGCCTTGGCGCGGTCGCGGCGGGGGTCGGTCTGGGCTTTGTGCTGGGGTCCAACCTTGGTTGGGCCGAGGACGGGCGGGTTTTGAGGTCGGCGGTGTTCGGGGGGATTTCGGTCGCGTGCGGGTCGGCCGCGGCGGTTGTGATTCTGGGCTTCCTGCTCTCGCTTCCGACGGTCGCTCTGGCGATGGGCGTGGTGGGCGCGGGGGTTGTGCGGATGATCGGGTCGCTGATGGTGGGGCTGGGTGTGTTCTTTGCGACGAACCCGGAGGGCAAGACCTTCTGGGCGGCGTTTCTGGCGGCGAACCTGATGGCGTTGGTGGTTGAGTCGATGTGGGGCATCGTGAACAACAAATCGGGAGCGGCGATTGCCGCGACTGTGACTGCGGGAGCGAGCGAATGAGCCTGAGCCTGTTGACCACGTTGGCGGAGGGGAACAACCCCGTCAATCACGTCGTGAACTTTCCGTTCCTGAAGGCGAACTTCATGGGGATGGAGAACGCCTGGGTGTGGTCGGCGCACGTGGGGACGCTGGTGCTGTCGGGGATCATCACGCTGATTGTGATGTCTGCCGCGGCGGCGGGGATCAAGACGGGTCCGGAGCGGCTGGGCGTGAACCGGTACGTGACGCTGGGCCGTTTTGCGCACTTCATTGAAGTCATCTGCCTGTACCTGCGGGACACGACGGTGCGTCCGCTGCTGGGGGACCGGACGGACAAGTTCATGCCGATCCTGTGGACTTTCTTCTTCTTTATCCTTGTGAACAACATCCTCGGGTTGATCCCGATCGTGGACTTTCTGCACGTGCTGAACCCGGCGTGGGCGGAGACGCACAGCGCCCCCTTCGGCGGCACGCCGACGAACAACATCTGGGTGACGGCGACGCTGGCGATTCTCGCGGCGTTGGTCGTGAACATCGCGGGCGTGAAGGAGCTGGGGATCGGCGGGTACGTGAGCCACTTGACGGCGGGCACGCCGTGGTACTTGTGGGCGTTGATGGTGCCGATCGAGATCATGGGCACGCTGATCAAGCCGGTGGCGTTGGCGCTGCGTCTGTTCGCGAACATGACGGCGGGACACGTGCTTGTGGCGGTGCTCTTCATGTTCCTCAAGCAGGGCCTGGACATGCTGCTGGCGGGGAGCGTGGGCGGGCTGGCGATCGGCGGCGGCGTGGCGGTCGCGTCGGGGCTCGCGGCGGTTGCGATCTACTTCCTGGAGCTGTTTGTGGCGTTCCTCCAGGCGTTTGTGTTCATGTTCCTGACCACTGTGTTTATCTCCCAACTCGCCCATCATGATGAGCACGGGCATCATGAGGGCCACGATCACGAGCACGCTCACGCTCATGCGCATTGAGCAGATCGCGTGAATAACGGATCGACGGACCCCTGTGGTCCACACTGGTTCCCCGGGCACGTTTGAAAGGATTGAATCATGAAGTCTGGCAAGATGATTGCGGCGTTGGGCACCATCGCGGTGCTCGCGACCCCGGCCATGGCGGCTGAGGTTGGCATTGGTCAGGGTCTCGCGGCGATCGGCGCCGGCCTGGCCGTCATCGGTGGCGCGATCGGCATCGGCATGATCGGCAAGGGCGCGCTCGAGTCGATCGCCCGTCAGCCCGAGGCCAAGGGCCCGATCGGCACGAACATGATCCTCGCG
>JBMOHX010000614.1:0-2186 GCA_049317625.1 Phycisphaerales bacterium | reverse complement strand
CTCTCTGTTGCCGCGCGAGCGTTGGAGTTCATCGAGTCCCAATGGCCGCTACGAGAAGACGCGAAGCTCTCCCCGCAAGATCTCCGCTTCAACGCCGCGTGCTTCGAGCAACTTGTCGCGCTGTTGAACCGCATGCCGGGAAAGGAAGTCGCTCTCAAACCGCTTGTCTTTCCTTGGGGCCGTACCAAGCTCACCGCCAAGCAGGTCGGCGCATCGCTCGTCCAGTTGTGCCCGGAGCCCTCGGCCAATCGCCTCATCGCCCTGCTCGGGCGCCTCGATGCCGATGCCCGGCGCGAAGCGGCCCTGCTGCTCGCGGGCACCGCACGCGTCCGATGGACACTGCTCACGGATCCCCAGCCTAAACCCTTCACGTCGCAGGCCCGCGAGACACTCATCGCGATGCTCAGCGATCCCGCGGCCTCCGTGCGAGTCGCCGCCGGCCGGATGCTCGCATCCGAACCCCCGACCACCGCAGAAATCGCGATGCACGAGTCGCTCTGCGAACGCACCGCCAGCGACACCCGCACCCGCGCCCTCGAACGTCTCTCCGCCCAGACCGACGCCGCGGCAATCGCCTCCGCCGAGCGACTCCTCTCCGGCAAACCGGCAAGCGCCCTCGCCGGCCTCGATCTCCTCCGCGCTCTCGTCGAGAAAGATCGCTTCGCAGAAGTCGCCGTCGCCCTCGCAACCCACTTCAAGGCCTCCGCCAAGAAACTCTCGAAAGATCACGCGGCCGCGCTCAAGGCGATCCTCGAACACGCCCCCGCGGCTGTCACAACCCCCGCCGACGCCTTCGGCCTCGCCGCCGCCGTCACCCCGCGCCCCCTCCCCAAACTCCGCGGATTCCCGCACGGCCGCATCTCCCGCGCCGCGGTCGATGTGCTGCTCTCGCTCAACGAACTCGTCGAAGCGAACCAGACCTTCGAGATGCGCCGCAAGAACGACAGCGACGAGGAAGTCGGCCAGTCCGGCGAGACCGTCCTCCTCGGCTCCATGCTCTACCCCTGGGGTCTCATCCCCGACCCCAACGTCCCGCTTGATCGTGATCGCCCCCGATGCCAAGTCCAACCTCTCATCGACCAGTGGCTCGCCGCGAACCCGTGGGCCTGTGCGAACAACGCTCGCCCCATTCTCGAGGCCTGGCTCGTCCTTGAGGCCGCCGAGGACGGCAATCTCCACAAGTGCCGCTACGGATGGACCGACGAACTCAAGCAGCTCGCCCGAAAGAATGAAGCCCAACTCCCGCACTACAGGGCCCTCGTCCTCCTCCTCGCGTGGCTCCTCCGCCTCACCCCCTCCGACGCCCACGAGTTCTTCCTCCAGCAACTCGAAGGCGCCGTCGAACGCCGCGACTGCGTGAGGCCGGGCGATAGCCGCTACTACGCTGCCGCGCGGAGCCTCCCCGGGCTCAGTGCACTGCGATGGCTCGAGATCTACCGCAGTTGCCCCGCCTGCTACGACGCCGCGCGTTCTATCGACAGCATCCGCCGAGTCGAAGGCCTTCTTCGCGCCGCCGTCTCGGTCGTCGCCACCGACGGCCCACCCAAGCCCAAGGGAGACGACCCCGACCCCGACGCCCACTACAACCTGCGACCCACGCTCAACGACATCTTTCCGCTCTGGGAGGCCGGCGACGTCACCGATGATGAACTGCTCCTTCAGGTCACCGTCATTCAAGAACGCCCCGACGCGACCTACTACAACGGACTCCACGAGTTCGAGCGACTCTTTCGACTCCGCCTCCCCGGCAATCGCCCCGCCTGGGAGACCTTCCGCAACTCACCGCGCCTCGATGCCCTCCTCGAAAGGCTCCGTGTCCGGGTCCTCGAAATCGAACTCGCCCGCGGCGACTCCCCCTCTCCTGCCACACCCCACGCCCGCCGAATGAACCCCTCCGGCGGCATCGACGCCGTCGTGCCCACACTCGCCGCGCTCGGCAAGCTCAACTTCATTCGCGGCTTCATCTTCAACGATTCCAGCAAAGCCGCGTCCTTCAGCACCATCATCCGCGCATCCCGACCCGGACCCAACGACACTCCCGCCGCCTTCTCCGCCGCCGCGAAGGCCGCGGGCCTCTCCGAGCAACGGCTTGTCGAACTCGCGCTCTACCAACCGCGTTGGTCTTCGCATGTCGAGCACACCATCGGCTGGAAGGGCCTCGAAGAAGCGGTCCTCTGGATTCGCGC
>JBMOHX010000613.1:0-2188 GCA_049317625.1 Phycisphaerales bacterium | reverse complement strand
AAGCCCGCCCGGTGCCACGCGTACGAGACCGCCACTCCGACACAACCCGCAACGATCAGCCGCACCGCGGCGAGCTTCCGGTCCGTCGCGAGGTCCAGGTGCCGTGCGCACTCGGCACCGATGACGCAGAGCGCTGCCGCGGCCGGGCCCTGCGTGAGGGGCACGCCGAACCAACCGAGTTCCCCGTTGAGCCAGCGTTGGGCGTTGAGCTCGGGCGACCACACCACCCCAGCCTGGCCCGGCACAACGACCCGGGTGAGCAGGTACCACTTGAACGCGAGCGCTGCGACGACGAACGTTGCCCGGACCCATCCCGGGGCGCGAACGATCACGGCGCAGACCAGCCCCGCCCACGCGATGAGCGGCAGAATGTCCCAGTGCAGGAACACCGAGAGCGTCATCGCGCGGTCGTACGCGATGGTCGCGCACCACAACAAAGTGCCCAACAGGTAGAGCGTCGCCGCCCGCCGCACCAGCCGCGCCGCCTGCGAACCAACGGGGACACCGCGTGACCGCGCCGACTTCGCTGAGAGATACGCCGAGGCCCCGACGATGAAGAGGAAGAGCGGGAAGACGTAGTCCGCCATCCCCAGTCCTTGGCGGCCCTGGTTCCACCCGCGGTGCGCGATCCAGCCGGGGAAGGCGGGGTCATGGCCCGCGCAGTTCACGAACATCATCGCGCCGATCACAAGCCCGCGGAAGACATCGAGGCTCCCGAGCCGCTCGTTCGTGCTCACGGTGCCCCCTCTCGGGGCGTGATCACGTACGCGGTGCCTTTCGCGTTCACCAGCCACGCGACCGCGAGATCCTCCCACCGGTAGCAGCGGCACCCCGCCGCGGCGTTCGCGAAGGCCGGGTCGTTCACGAGGAGGTCGCCCCGCGCGTTCATACCGGTGACGACGAGAAGGTGGCCCTCAGTGGGCGAGTACGGAGCGCCGCGGATCGACCCGCGGACACTGATCACCACGGGCGTTCCGCGCTCGAGCAGGTCGCGCAGTGCCGCAAACCCTGAGAACCGGCGGAACTCCGCCCGCAGTTTGCCGCCCGAGAGCCGGTACGCGGCCTGCAGGTTCATCGGCCAGTTCCCGTAGATGTCCGCGCTGGGGTCGTGCGCGGCGGCCGCGACCTCGGACACCCCGTGCTGTTCGCCGTAGTACGCCAGCACCATCGCGACACTCGTCGGGCTGCACAATCGTCCCGCGAGCGAGGGGTCGTCCGTTTTCTGCGAGGCAAACGGCACGCTGATCTCGACGCGAGATCCGCACGAAGCCGTGATGGTCTCGCGCTGGGGGCCAGAGGCGGTCAGACCGACGACCCCGCCCCGCACCACGCCCTCCGACTCGACTCGGATCTCGTACGCGTCGGCTGGACCGACCAACGTGTCAACGTCGATGCGCCACGGCGGCGCGGAGGGTGAGGACGATCCAGCGTTCACGCCTCCCGCGGCCATCCAGGGGCCCCAGCGCATCGCGCCGTCACCCTTGGTTCCGGGCCGGAGCCAGACGGACGCCCGTTTTCCATCGGGGAGATCCAGGTTCCACCACGGCACCGCTTCGGAAAAAGGGCCCGACTCGAGCGTGAAGGAGAAGTCCCCGTCGCCGGACACCTTCGCGTCCCCGATTTGATGGGTGAACGCACGCGGCGCCGGCGCGCAACCGAAGACGATGAACAGAGTCAGAATGCAGACGGCCCGTAGCGGCATGCGTTCAGCATACCCGGGGCTCGGCCGGCGTCAGTCGGCGTGCAACTGGCTCGGGCCTTCCTTGCCCGCGACCCGCTCCATGTAGCCGTTGCCTTTGCGCTCGTACTTGGTGAACCCCATCCGTTCGAGGTTCTTGTTCGAGAGGGCGGCTTTCCCCTTGATGTCAGACCACTTGCCAGCGATGTTGGGCGCCACGATCGCGCGCCGGACCGGCGCACCCGACTGTGGGTGCTTGGTGAGCGCGTCCTCCTTCATGGACTGCACGAGTTCAAAGCTCTCGCCCGTGGGGGCGCCCTTCTTGTCCAGAACCTCGTACACATACGTTGGCATCGTGTCTTTCCTCGCGGACGTTCAGCCGAACACCCGTCCGCTCTCCATGTCCATCAGCTTCCAGCCCGTCTCGCGGCAAAGGCGGAAGAGGACCGGAAGGCCGATGTCCTCGTCCTGCACCGTGATGATCGCCTGTTTGACATCGTCCTGTCCCGT
>JBMOHX010000612.1:0-2191 GCA_049317625.1 Phycisphaerales bacterium | reverse complement strand
CACACGCACAGATTCGCGCCGCGCGACGCCGGCGCGGTGACCGTGCTCCGGAACCATCGCATCCTGTGGCAGCGGTAGGCGCCTCCACGCGCGCTGCGGCCGCACCAGTTCACGCGCCCCGCCGCACTCACCGCCGCGCAAACTTCACCACCATCGCCCCGCACGACGGAACCGTCAGCGTAAACCGCTCGCTGTCGTACCTCGCCCCCGTTCCCGCGAGCAGTTCCTCACCGATGAAGCGCCCCGTCCCCCCCAACTCTCGCGCTAGATCAATCTCGATCCTCTGCGCCGCCCGCGTGTCGAAGTTGCAAACCACCAGAAACCCGCCCTCCGCCGCCGGCCCCGTGCAACGCGAGTCAAAGCACAGCCCGGGGTTGCGGCGATACGCCGCGATGATCGCGTCGTGACCGTGATCGACGAACTGGCAGTTGCTGCCCGTGCGGAACGCATCATGCTCCGCGAGCAGCGCGTTGACCGCCGCAAGGAACTTCGCAAACCGCGGCTGGGCTTCCCGCTTCTGCTTCTCACCGGGCCCGATGAACCGCACCTTCTCACCCACTCCGCTCTCAACCCCCTGCACAATGCCCGTCGCACCCGTGCCCAACAGCGCCGCCGCCACGTACCGCGGCACGGTCGACTCGGCACCGCCAAACTCCTCCGCGGGCGAACCGGAATCGTGCGAGGTGATGGGCATGAAGTACCGCACATGGTCGGAGATGCGGTGCAGATACTGCAGGTACGCCCGCAACCGCGGCGCGAAGGCGTAGTTCCACGGCATGGCCATCACGAGATTCAGCCGCCAGTCCGGAACGTTGCCGAGCAACGTCCCCTCGTCCGTGAAGTACTCGGCGATGATCGCGAGCGACGGGTAGGCCTCGCGCAACGCCCGCGTCACCGCCTCCACGAACCTCGGGTTGCCGCTGTGCAGGTTGTCGAAGCGCACGAAGCTGCCGGTCGCATCTGCGTACTTCGCCCAGAAGAGCGCGTACTCGATCATGTAGGCCCACACCTCGGCGCGGACGATCTCCGACGGGTGCTCGTAGTTGATGAGCACCAGGTCTTCCCACGCACGCCACTTCCCGTCGGCCCAGTACCGCGCCCGTTTGTTCCCATCGGCGCGGCTGGAATCGGGCACGATCCACTCCGGGGCCCGCTTGACCATCGCGCTCTGCACACCGATGTGGTTGAGCACCAGATCGAAGCAAAGGCCCATCTTCAGCTCGCACGCCCGCTGGACGTACCCCTCGAGCTGGGACAGACCGTCGCCGCTCACGCCGTCCATCAGGTATCGGTGGTCGACGTCAAACAGATCGCCAGCCGCGTACGGGCTCTGGGACACATCCAGCGTCGTGACCGGCAACAGGTGGATCGCGCTGAACCCCATCGCCTTGATCCGAGGGAGGTCGTTGGTCCAGTCCTGGATTGACCCCGACGCAGCCGGGATCATCGTGTACAACCTCAGCCCATCGATCTGCGCCGGGTCCACGAGCACCCAGGCATCCGGCACCGGGTCACGCATCCACGTCATCCCGCCGTCGAATGAGCATCTGGCGCGGAACGAGTACAACCCTGTCTCCGTCGGCGTGATGCTGCATGTAAAGGCGGTGTCGTCAGACTCCTCGAACGGCACCGAAACCCACTCGCCCGGCCTCGGAGCGTTCAACGTCGTGTCGAGAACCGCAAGAACGGGCTTCGGAAAGCTCGTGTCCGTCCAGAACGAGAGCTTCAGCGGCTGCCCCACCACAGCCCGCGAGAACTCCTGCCGCCCCACCGGGTACGAACGCCAGAGGTATGGAACGATCGCGATCGAGCGTGGTCGATCTGGCAGAGCGGGGATCGGTCGGCGCACGGTTGGCACCGATGTTCATATCCGGATCCTCGTCAAAGAACCATGGCGAACAAGTCCGCGATCGGGCGCGATCCGTCCGCACGCCCCACCCCGCCCCCGGCGCCGCCGTGCTCCTCACAAGCGGCGGCCTCACGATGCTGCGAACCCGGCGCCGGGTCGGCTGAACGCGGACGAGCGATGACCCGTTGAATCACAGCGGCCCCGCGTCACTCGCAGTGACACGGGGCCGATTTGTTTGACGCCAGCGTACTGGGATGAGGACCCGCGGTCGCACCTGTGCACCCCGTTCGCGTGCTCCTTCACGACACGCCAACCCGGGGTCCCCGCGCGCCAGCCCTCCTT
>JBMOHX010000611.1:0-2197 GCA_049317625.1 Phycisphaerales bacterium | reverse complement strand
GAGGTCGTCGGACCCGATCAGTTGAACGACGGGCACGGATTCGCACAGGTCCGTCCGAGCCTCCGCCCGGACGGCGGCTACGACGACCGGGACGGTTTCGACGACCGAGGCATCGAGCTGGTCCTTCTCTCCTGGGACTACACGACCGCCGGGAGTGCAGGCTCCGCGGACACCTTCGCCTTCGACATGGACCTCAACGTCGAAGGGGACGTCTCGTTCGTCGGCTCGCTCGTCTCCCCCGACGGCACCCTGCGCATGAAGGCCACGGAGATGCGCGGCGTCTCCGACGCGACCGAGGGGTACACCAAGAACTGGGACCAGATCTACAACCTGGGCTCCGGCGCGAATCAGCGCCTCGAGGGCAAGGCGTGCGTTTCCGACCTCCGCGGCAACCTCTTCACCGGCGGACGCAGAGGCAACGGCCAGTACCACCTTGCCCAACTCAGCGGCGTGACCGGCGAGAGGCTCAATGATCAGGATTTCACCGTAGCTTCCGGCGCAACGGGGGCGACGGTCTACAGCACCGCACTCGACCCCGAGGGGATTCTCTACGTCGCCGGTGCCTACTCGCAGGGCACGAACTTGCGCTGCTTTGTCGCCCGTCACAACCCTGACGCGACACTCTCCCGCACGTGGATCAACACCGACACGCTGATCGCGTCCACCCCCCTGCGGGTCGTCACCGATCGCCGAGGCGCCGTGTACTTCATGTATACCACGAGCGCTGAGGTGGTCAAGGTCACCAAGCTCAGCCCCTACGACGGGGTCGCGGACTGGACCTGGTCCGGCGCACCCGGCACCTCAGGCGCAGCCCTCGAACTCGACGCCGCCGGCAACCCGCACGTGGCCGTATACACGGGCACCGCCACCAACGACTGGAACACGGTCAAGCTCGACACCGCGACCGGCGCGGCACTCTGGACACGAACCGTGACCAACGGCAGGCCCGTCGACCTCAAGATCGACTCCAAGGGCAACGTCTTCGTGCTTGGATCCAAGGGAAACGCGACCGCGCGAATCGAGCAGTACACCGCGTCGGGAACCACCGTGGCCGGATACGTGACCCCTTCCTTCGGCACAACCGGCCAGCCCTACAAGCTTGCCCTTGACTGGATCGGCAACCCCTACGTCGCCATCACCTACGGCACCACCCGCATGTCGACGGACGTCCGCAAGTTCAACCCCGGTACCGGTGAAGAAGTCTGGCAGTACCAACGCAGCCCGGTCTTCAACAGCTCCGAAGTCAACGGGAACGTGGAGATCATCGACCTCGTCATCGACGCCAGCGGCAGCCTCTTCGTCTGCGGCAATCGCTCCGCCCTCGCCGCCAGCAGCGGCGCGTTTCTCAGCCATGAGTTCTTCTTCATCAAGTACGAGCAGGCCTACGTCTCCATCCCGCAGATCGCAAGGTCCTACCCCGTGACCCGCATCGAAGGGAACAGCATCTGGTCGCCAGCAGCCCCCGACCTCGGCGGAGTCATCCCGGGCTGGGCGAACACCGACCGCAGCATCTTTACTCTCAATATCTCCTCGATCTTCAACCAGCTCAACAGCATCCCCGGTGCGGGACTCGACGATCTCACCCAAAGGGAGGTCAACTACGGGCTCGGCACCGCCGGCGGCGGCCTCGACATCAACGTCAACAACGGGCTGTTCGACGTCTTCTTCCGGTCCAGCGTCAACGGCGGCTCCTACGACGCGACCGTGTCGGGAGAACTCGCCATCGCCATCCCCGGCGAGGACGAGATCAACGTCGGGCAACGCGTCAACATCACCATCAACTTCGACCCCGACGCGGCCGGAATGGAACTGATCACCAACGGCCGCCCAGAACTAAACGCCGGCATCTACGCTCGCATCAGGGCCGACGTGAACGCCACACTCTTCGGGCGGGACTCCGTGCTCGAAGCCTTCGGAGCGCCCAACCCCTTCTTCGATCTCTATGTGGGGCAGCGGAACTTCGACTACACCGAGCAGCTCATGGGACTCAACCTCTTCCCGATTCCCCCCGGCGGAAACTGGTACGAACTCAACCAGGCTCAGTATCCCTACGACCAGCTCGCCAGCGGCAGAATCCGCTTTCCCAACCTCGGAACCGAAGGCTCCTACGCCGACGCGACCAACGGAATGACGCTCTCAAGCCGCCTTTCCGAGACCTTCCTCGACACGCACCTGAGCATCACCAACCTCGTGTCGA
>JBMOHX010000610.1:0-2200 GCA_049317625.1 Phycisphaerales bacterium | reverse complement strand
GTATTCGATCACACGGTCAAAGCGCGCGGGGGCGGCGAGTGCGTTGACGACGCCGCCCAGAACACCGCCCACCGACATCCACAGGTAGAACTCGGTGAGGTGCTCGACCGGGGGCCGGTCTTCGGCCATCGACCGGTGGCACATGGTCGCGCCGATGAAGAAGACGGCGTGGTGGATGAACACGATGGGCAGCAGCGGAGACTTGGCGGACATCAGCATCACCGCGAGCAGCGGGATCATGAGGATCGGCAGCACCCGTCCCATGAGGCGTGCGTTGAGTCGTGTGGTGCTCGAAAAGGCAAGGATGAAGCTCACGAGGTAGAGCAGCAGCGGCAAGATCCACAGAAGCGGGACCGCGGCGAGGTCGGTTGAGATACTCTGCGTCACGCCGATCATCAGGCTCGAGGGCGCGAAGGCGAGCAAGGTCCAACGGACGCGGCGGGCCCAGCCCGGCGCGGGCTGCGCGAGAGGCGAAGCGCCGCCCTCCGGCGGGGTCGCGGGCAGCAGGCGGCGGAGGGTCGCGAACACGGTCAGCGCCAGCGCGGCGCACAGCACACCGAAACCGACGGCCCATACGGACGCTTGCTGGTGGCGTGTGAGCAGCGGCTCGAGCACGATCGGGTACGCGAGCAGGCCGACAACACTCCCCGCGTTGCTCGCGGCGTAGAGGAAGTAGGGGTCCTGCGCGCCCGGGCGATCGGTGCGAGAGAACCAGCGCTGCACGAGCGGCCCGGTCGTGGCGACGCAGAAGAAGGGGAGTCCGACGGTTCGGAGGAGCGTGGGGAGGAGCCAGGCGATCGGGTTGGTGGAGTCCGGGGAGGAAGCGGGAACCGCGATCGGCAGCGTGAGCCAGGCACCGCCGAGCACGCAGGCGTGCAGCGCGGCTTGAACGCCAACGGAGCGGACCTTCGAGATGAGATGGGAGTACAGGTATCCGGCGAGGAGGATGCCTTGGAAGAACACCATGCAGGTGTTCCACACCGAGGGGCTCCCTCCCAGCAGCGGCAGCAGCAGCTTGCCGGTCAGCGGCTGGACGAGGAAGAGCAACGCCGCGGAGAGGAAGATCGCGATCGCGTAGACGGGCAAGGGGCACTCCGGCGTTTCGAGTCGCGGCGGCTTTGGGCGTTGGGTGTTACCAGCCGACGAAGACCGACATGATGTTCGAGTAGTCGTCGGTCCAGGTTGGGTACTCGGGGCGGTCGGTCAAAGGGGTCCACTCGGTCGAGGTCGCGAGCGCACCGAGGTCGGCGGGGGACTTTGCGACGACGACCCAGATCGAGTCTCGCTTGGCTTCCATCCGATCGGCCGGGGAGATCTTGAAGTCGTTGCGGGCGGTCGCGACGACACTCTCGGTCGCGGCGAGGCGAGCGAGCACCGGTCGGAGGTCGAAGTACCTGTTCGAAACGTGGAAGGCGACGATGCCGTGGTCGGACACCTTCTTGAGATACAGCTGCAGGGCCTCGCGCGTGATGAGGTGCACGGGGATCGCGTCTGAGCTGAAGGCGTCGACCACCAGCAGGTCGTAGGCCCCGTCCGGTTCCTTCGTGAGGTTCACGCGGCCGTCGCCGAGTTTCAGTTCGCCCTGATCCGCGAGCGATTCATGGATGTAGCTGAAGTACTCCGGCGTGAGCGCGATGCTCACCACCGCGGGGTCGATCTCGAAGAAATCGAACTTCATCCCCGGGCGTCCGTACGCGGCGAGCGAGCCCGCACCCATGCCGATGAGCCCGGCCCGGCGCAGGCGACCGTCGAGCGTGAGTTGCTTCATCACGTCGCCGATGGGCCCGGTCGGGTGGTAGTACGTCGAAGGGAGCAGGTGCGTCATCGCGATCCGCTGGATGCGGGTGAACGCGTTGCGGTCGCCGTAGAAAAGCGTGTTGCGAGTCTCGGCGTTCGGCGGCGGAAGGCCCTCGGGTGGAGGCGGGAGTTTCTCGCTGCGGATCTGCAGGCCGTGCAGCGTTGTGCCGTGGTAGAGCATGGTCCAGCGACCCTCCGAGTCCTCAACGACACGGTGCACGCCGAAGAAGGTGCGGGACTGATGAAGCACCTGTCCGCCTGACGCGATGAACGTCGCCCCGACCAGCAGCACGGAGACCGCCGCGCCGAACCGGGCTGCTCCCTTTCCGAGCAGCAACGCCGAGGCGAGCAGGCAGGGCAAAATGGCCCGGGTTGCGCCGGCCTGGAACGCGGAGAGTTTGGT
>JBMOHX010000609.1:0-2206 GCA_049317625.1 Phycisphaerales bacterium | reverse complement strand
CTCAACGCCCTGCACCACCTGGTGTACGAGTGCGTGGACAACTCGATCGACGAGGCCATGGCGGGTCACGCGTCCCAAGTCCGCGTCACCATCCAGCCCGACGGCTCGTGCTGCGTGGTGGACGACGGCCGCGGCATCCCGATCGACCCGATGCGTCACGAGGACCCCACGCTGAACGGACGGCCCGCGATCGAGGTGGTGCTGACGAAGCTGCACGCGGGCGGCAAGTTCCAGCAGGAGGGCTCGGCGTACAAGGTCTCCGGCGGGCTGCACGGCGTGGGTGTGTCGTGCGTGAACGCGCTGAGCGAGTACCTCGATTGCGAGGTGTACCGCGACGGCACGGTCTACTCGATCGGGTTCGAGCGTGGCCGCGTGACCAGATCGCTCGAGCAGATCGGCCCGATCCCGGCCGGGGCGGAGCGCACGCGCGGGACGACCGTCACGTTCAGGCCCGACCCGACGATCTTCCCGGATACCGCCTTCGACTACGCCACGCTCTCGAACCGGCTGCGGGAGCTCTCGTTCCTCAACCCGGGCGTGACACTCGTGCTGACCGACGAGCGGGTCGGCGCCGACGGCAAGGTGCGGAGCGAGACGTTCCGCGCGGTCAACGGCCTGTTGGAGTACGTGCAGCACCTGATGACGGGCAAGAACCCGGTGAGCGCGCCCGTGTACGCGCGGACGGAGCACGCGGCCGAGTCGATGGTCTGCGAGATCTGCCTGCAGTACCACGACGGGTACAACGAATCCGTGCTCACGTTCGCGAACAACATCAACAACGTAGACGGCGGCACGCACGGGCAGGGGTTCAAGGTCGCGCTGACCCGCACCCTGAACGGGTACGCGAAGAAGCAGGGCATCATCAAGGAAAAGGACCCGGTCCCCACCGGCGAAGACCTGCGCGAGGGGTTGATCGCGGTGGTCAGCGTGAAACTGCCGAACCCCACGTTCAACAACCAGCCGAAGGAGAAGCTGCTCAACCCGGAGATCGAGTCTTTCGTCGCCGCGGCGGTGACCGACGGGCTCGACACCTGGCTCGAGGAGCACCCGGCGGAGGCCAAGCGGCTGTGCCTGAAAGGGATCGTGGCGGCCCAGGCGCGCGAGGCGGCCCGCAAGGCGCGAGAGCTCACGCGGCGCAAGAGCGCGCTCGACTCGGGCTCCATGCCGCACAAGCTCCGCGACTGCAAGACCAAGAACGTCGAGGAGAGCGAGCTGTACATCGTCGAAGGTGACTCCGCGGGCGGGTCCGCGACGCAGGGTCGCGACGTGGAGACGCAGGCCATCCTGCCGCTGAAGGGCAAGATCCTGAACGTCGAGAAGGCGCGGATCGACCGGATGCTCGCGTTCGAGGAGATCCGCACGCTGATCGCGGCGCTGAAGGTGGGCATCGGCGCCGAGTTCGACGTCAGCAAGCTCCGCTACGGCAAGGTCGTGATCATGACCGACGCCGACGTCGACGGCAGCCACATCCGCACGCTGCTGCTGACGTTCTTCTTCCGGCAGATGCCGGAGTTGATCCGGCGCGGGCACGTGTACATCGCGCAGCCGCCGCTCTACCAGATCGCCAAGGGAGGGCGCACCAAGTCCATCTCCTACGTGCTCAACGAGAAGCTGCTGGACGATGCGCTCACCAACCTCGGCCTCGAGGACGCCTCGCTGAGCGTGCGCGACCTCTCCCGTGTCACCGATCGCGGGGGCGAGGCCTTCGAGAAGGCGCGCGTCGAGGGTCAGCCGCTCCGGCGCGTCGTACACCTGCTCCGCAGGATGCACGAGCTCGTCGAAATCGCAGAGCGGCGTGGCGTGAAGTTTGTTCAAGTGCTCGGGCAGCGCGAGCAGGATCCCGACGGCCAGCGGCGGCTGCCCTCCCACCGCGTGACGTGGCGCGGCGGTGATCGTCCCGCGTGGAGCGAGGCCCAGGCGCACGAGATCGTGACCCACGAGAAGCTGCGGCTGGGGGACGTGGCCAACGACGGCACCCCGGGTCTTGGCGAACTGGCCACGATCCGCGAGCTCCACGAAAACCGGGAGCTGGAGAAGATCTTCTCCGAGCTCGCCGCGGTCGGGATGGACGTGACCCCCCGGACCTTCGAAGGGGCGCAGGGTGAAGCGGTGACGGGTGCAAAGCTCCCGGCCCGGTTCGCGTGGTTGACCACCGCCGGGGCCGCGGCGGCCGCGACGGAATCGGTCACCGAGGGGGAGGCCGGAC
>JBMOHX010000608.1:0-2219 GCA_049317625.1 Phycisphaerales bacterium | reverse complement strand
CCGAGGAGTCGAGGGTTACGAGACGATCGCGCCCGGGCCGATCTCCGACTCAGGGGTCAGGATCACGACGCGGCGGTCCGCGTCGCCAGCGTCCTTGGGCACGTTGCTCGCGGCGAGCAGCATCCCGCGCGACTCTTCGCCGCGGATGACACGGGGCGCGAGGTTCGCGACGATGATGATCGACCGGCCCACGAGCTGCTCGGGGGTGTAGTACTGCCGCACGCCGGCGCAGATCTGACGAGGGGTGCCCGAGCCGTCGTCGAGCGTGAGCTTCCAGAGCCGATCCGCGGAGGGGTGCGGCTCGCACGAGAGGACTTTGGCGACGCGAAGGTCGACCTTAGCGAACTCTTCGAAGGTAATCTGCGGCTTGGGCTCGCTCGGTGCGGGGGTGGTCATCGTGTGGTTCCTGTGTGTCGGCGTCCGCGCCGGGGTCGAGTGTAGGCCCGGGGGCTCAGTTTCCGCTCCGCACCCAGGTGCCGTTTCGGTACAGCGTGCGGGTGGGGTCTACCGCGAAAACCCGTGGCAAGCTTTCGGACAGAGGGTCCATGAGGGGTGCGCCCTGATCAGTGGTGATCTGGGCGGCCCACGAACGTTGGACGCCTTCCAGCAGATACGATTCGGCCCTCAGGTGACCGATCAGTTCCGCGGGAGGCAACGTTCCTCCGGGAAGGCCACCGCACTGCGGGCACAACTTCCAAACGGCCGGAGTGCTCTGAGGACGGCGTTGCAGCCGCTCGTTTCCGCACGCCGTGCAGGGCCAAACATCGGCCGCTCGGGCGAGGCCCTCCGCGCCCGTCGCGACTCCCAGCTGCGCCAGCAGCCGGTCGATCGCACTGAACACCCCCGCGACTTCCGGCTTCGCGAGCAGTTGACGGGCCAGCCCGCCTTCCCCGCTGCGAACGTATCCGAGGACCAGCGCGGCCCGGTACGCCGGCGAATCCGCGCTGCTGGGCCCGGGCTGCTTCGCGACCGGCCCGCCCCGGGCTGCCGGGGTCATTTCGCCCGCCAACGCTCGCAGCCAAGACTCATATCGAGCGTGGCCCGGCGTCGCGGCCAAACCGATGCACGCGCTCTTCGCAACCTGGCGGGATCCGCCGCCGGAAACGTCCAAGCAGTACGCAAGGACATAGAGTTCGACGGCCAAGCGACGCGACTCGGCGTCGGGGTAGCGGTCCAGTACTTCTTCCGCGAGTTCCAGGTATTTGGCCGGCTCGTCGGGCTTCAGCGCCGCGAGCCTCGGGGCAAACTCAACCGCGGCCTCGGGCTGGGGGGGCTGCGCGACCGCCGCCACGCCGAAATGAGTAAGCAACAGCGACAGAAAGATCGCGAGAGCGTTCATTGCGGCGGCTCCACGGCTTGCTCGGCCGGCGCGGCGACTCCGACGCGGATGACCCAGAGCCGCAGGGCAGCCCGCTCGGCGGCCGCGATCTGCTCGATCACGGTGTAGGACTTGTGGCGCTGCTCCAGCAGTTCGCTGAGAACGGCGGAGACGCGCGGAGCGCGGGTTGGGTCTTCGGCGACACAGATGTAGCCGAGCAGGTCAACGCACGCGAGCTGCTCGACGTTGAACCGCTGAACCACACCCACGGCGAGCACCTCGCGCTGGCGCCTCGCGAGCACCACCTGCGAGATCGAGAGGGGCTCACGGCCGGTAGGGACGGCGCGGTCGGCCTCACGCTCGTAGAGGAGCCTCAGGTTTTTCGCCGCGACAAGCGGGTCGCGACTTGGAGCCGCATCGGGGGCCTGGGTCAGCCCCGCGGGGCCGTCGGGAGCCCTCGCCGGAGCGGGGTCGTCCGTCCGGGAGTAGGCGTCGGCCATCAGTTTCGCGAGCCCGTCCAGCGGAGAGAGCGAAGACTCGCCAGCCATGAGTTGCAGCAGCCGCCCCACGAGCGCCCTGCGTGCCTCTGCACGCCAGCTCGGGTCGCGCGTGCTGGGGAGCGGCTGGAGTACGAGGTGCTCGACGAGTTGGGAGTTCGCGAGATTGGGCATGATCTTGGGCTGCACGCGGAGCACAGCGTTCACGATGGCCACGCTGGTCGAGTTCTGCCGGACGATTGCTTGCGCGGCTCGACGAACTTCATCGGGCGATCCTCGGAAGGCGGCCTCGGCGATCACGGAGGCCGTGAGAGGATCCATATTCCCCGAGAACTCGGTCATCAGCCTCAGCTTTTCGGGCAGGCTCCCGGACCGCTCCGCCACGAGGTACTGCAAAGCCCACG